>JAOPYB010000285.1 GCA_025964835.1 Nocardioides sp.
CGAACCCGACGGCGGCGAGGACCACGGCGGCGATCACCATGGCCACGAGGGACTGGTTGGTGATCGTGACCGGACCGAACTCGCGGACGCTCGGGTTGGCCTGGTCGACGCGGACCGTGCGGGCGCCCACGAAGTACTGGAAGCAGTACTGCATCGCGAGGGAGAGACCAATCGTGACGATCATCAGCTGGGTCAGGCCCAGCCCGCGGCGCCGCAGGGGCTGCCACATGATCCGGTCCTGCAACCAGCCGGTGAAGGCGCAGATCACGATCACGGCCAGACCACCGAGCCAGATGTTCAGGCCCATGAGGTTGATGAACGAGTAGCCGAGGATCCCGCCCAGGGTCACCTGCTCGGCGTGCGCGAAGTTCGACAGGCCGGTGGTGCCGTAGATGAGCGAGAGACCCACGGAGGCCAGGGCGAGCAGCAGCCCGAGGCGGAGGCCGTTGACCGAGCTCTGGATCAGCTCGTCCAGCTTGCTCTCGGTGGCGTCGTACGACGAGGTGCGGACCTCGATGAGCGCGGGTGCCGTGGCACCGAACTTGGCCTGGACCTTGACCTCACCGGCGGTGACGAGGTCCTTGGGGAGGCTGCTCTCCTCGATCTTGACGGTGTAGGGGCCCTCCTCCTTCACCGTGACGTTCCAGCGACCGTCGTCGCCGGTGGTGGCGGTCTGCTCCTCACCGGCCTCGCTGGTCACCGTGATGTCGACGCCCGCGAGGACACCGTCCTCGGTGCGGAGGGTGCCGGCGATGCAGGCGGAGCTCGGGGACGGGAGGCACAGGGTGCCGACGGCCCCCGCGGGTGGCGCCAGCAGCAGCATGAGCGGGGCGACCAGGAGCGCCAGGATCAATCCGGCCGCTCCCCTGCCCAGGGTCCGCTCTCGGGCTGGGTGTCGAGACGTCAACTCGGTCCTCCCTCCGCGCACCCGGCTGGGCGCTGCCCGGCAGTCTAGGGGTGGATCGCGGCTCGGTCGCCACATCTGCACGACCCCGTTAAACGGATTGTGAGCCTTTACCGAGTCGTGACCGGGGCGAGACGGCGGCGTGTCCGCTCAGCCGGCCAGGCCGGGGCCGTGGGTGACCACGCCGTCGGCCACCTGGCGCATCGAGAGGCGCAGGTCCATGGCGGTCTTCTGGATCCAGCGGAAGGCCTCGGGCTCGCTCAGCTCGAGCTGCTGCTGCAGCACGCTCTTGGCCCGGTCGACGGCCTTGCGGGTCTCGAGGCGCTCGTGCAGGTCGGCGACCTCGCGCTCCAGCATGGCCAGCTCGGCGAACCTGCTCACCGCCATCTCGATCGCGGGCACGAGGTCGCCCTTGCTGAACGGCTTGACGAGGTAGGCCATCGCGCCCGCGTCGCGGGCCCGCTCCACGAGGTCGCGCTGCGCGAACGCGGTCAGGATCACCACCGGGGCGATCCGCTTCCCGGCGATCCGCTCTGCGGCGGCGATGCCGTCGAGCACCGGCATCTTGACGTCGAGGATGACCAGGTCCGGCCGGAGCTCCTCGGCGAGCTCGACGGCCCGGGCGCCGTCGCCGGCCTGGCCCACGACGTCGTACCCCTCCTCGGTCAGCATCTCGGCGAGGTCCATGCGGATCAGGGCCTCGTCCTCGGCGATGACGACGGTGCGGGCGGTGGTCCCCTCGTTCGGCTCGGTCACGGCGCAAGGTTATCGGCCCGGGCCGCCGGGCCGCGGGTGCCGGTCAGGCGGGCTGCTGCGTGACGCGGGGCAGCGCGATCCGGGCGAGGTGGAGCTCGGTGAGGAAGAGGTCGACGTCGTCGCGCTCGATTCGCGCACGGCTGAGCTCGGTGGCCGCCGTGCGTGCGTTGGCCACCGCGCGTGCGTTGCTGGCGAGACCCCAGGACCAGGGCTTGTACATGTCGACCTCCGAGACCGGACCATTGGGGAGAGTAACTGTAGTGGATTACTTGTGTTTGGCCAAGTGCCTTCTGCTGGCGCTGATCCGGTACGGTTGCGCCTGCCCAGCCGGGTTGGCGGAACGGCATACGCGGTGGTCTCAAACACCACTGTCCGAAAGGACTTGTGGGTTCGAATCCCACACTCGGCACGCTGTCGGTGGCCCCGTCCACCATGGGGATGTGCCTCACGTCCGTCCCCCCGAGACCGTCGCCAGCGCCCGGCGTGCCAGCGACGAGGGGTTGCCGGACGCCGTCAACGCCGCCAGGCACGGGGTGGCCGTCAAGAACATCAGGCGATGGCGTCGTGACTTCCAACGTCGCGGCAAGCCGCGCGGCCAGTCGCACCTCGCTCCGCCCTGCCCGCGTTGCGATGCTGCGCCGCTCGACGCTGCGGCATATGTCGAACTTCTCGGCTGGCACCTCGGTGACGGCTACCTCAGCCTCGGACGCCGAGGGGTGTACACCTGCATGTCCACAACGACGTGCGATACACGATGGCCAATCTCCGCATCGCCTCGATCATGCGCGCAGTGAAACCATCCAGCCGGCCGCACACCCGCAAGCTCCCGGGTTGTCTCGCCACCACTGCGTCGTGGAAGCACTGGCCCTGCCTGTCCCTCAGCACGGGCCGGGGCGCAAGCACGAGCGGCCGATCGTGCTCGAGGCGTGGCAGCGCGCGATCGTCGACCAGCACCCGGCCGAGCTCCTGCGCGGGCTCCTCCACTCCGACGGCTCCCGGGTGGCCAACTGGACGAGCCGCGTCGTGGCCGGGGAGCGCAGGCGCTACGACTATCCGCGGTGGCGGTTCACCAACAACTCCGACGACATCCGCGAGCTACTGCTCGTCGGTCGATCCGAGTGCGCAGAGCGTGTGCCTGGCAAGGCGGAGGAGGGAAGGCGGCCCGGGTTTGGCCGTCGACCGACAAGAACGCAGCCAGGTGCGCGCTATGCGCTCTCAGAACGGCGATAGGCGGGGGCGACGCCGTTGATGGCGTCGCCCATCCGGTGGATGCGCAGCGCGTTGGTCGAGCCGGGGATGCCGGGCGGGGCACCCGCGATGATCACCACGAGGTCCCCCTCCTGGACGCGGCCGATCTGCAGCAGCTGCTCGTCGACCTGACGCACCATCTCGTCGGTGTGCTCGACCATCTGGGTCTTGAAGGTCTCGACGCCCCACGACAGCGCGAGCTGGGAGCGCACGGAGGCCTCGGGGGTGAAGGCCAGGATGGGGATCGGGCCACGCAGCCGCGACATCCGGCGCGCCGAGTCGCCACTCTGCGTGAACGCGACGACGTACTTCGCTCCAACGCGCTCGGCCACCTCCTCTGCTGCCTTCGCGATGACGCCCGAGCGGGTGTGCGGGTCCCAGGCGATCGAGGCGAAGACGCCGGGGCCGGTGGACTCGATCGCATGGGACTCGGTGGCGGTGATGATGCGGGCCATCGTCTCGACCGTGTGGACGGGGTACTCCCCCACGCTGGTCTCGCCGGACAGCATCACCGCGTCGGCGCCGTCGAGGACGGCGTTCGCCACGTCGGAGGCCTCGGCACGGGTGGGCGCCGGGCTGGAGATCATCGACTCGAGCATCTGGGTGGCGACGATGACGGGCTTGGCGTTGAGCCGGGCCATCTCGACGATCCGCTTCTGCAGGAACGGCACCTCCTCGAGCGGGCACTCCACCGCCAGGTCACCGCGGGCGACCATGAAGCCGTCGAACGCCGCCATCACCTCCTCGAGGTTGTCGATAGCCTGGGGCTTCTCGATCTTCGCGATGACGGGCAGCATCTTGCCCTCCTCGCGCATGATCCGGCGCACGTCCTCGGCGTCCTTGGCGTCCCGCACGAAGCTCAGCGCGATGAAGTCGACCGACAGGCTCAGCGCGAAGCGCAGGTCCGCGATGTCCTTCTCCGACAGCGCCGGCACCGAGACCGCGACGCCGGGGAGGTTGATGCCCTTGTGGTTGCTCACCGTGCCGCCGACGAGCACCTCGGTGTGGACGTCCGGGCCCTCGACCCGGTTGACCCGCAGCCGGACCTTGCCGTCGTCGATCAGGATCGGGTCGCCGGGCTTGACGTCGCCGGGGAGCCCTTCGTACGTCGTCGAGGCGACCTTGTCGTCGCCCGGCACGTCGCGGGTGGTGATCGTCCACTCCTGGCCACGGCGGATCGTGACCGGTCCGTCGTCGAAGGTGCCGAGCCGGATCTTGGGGCCCTGCAGGTCGGCGAAGATGCCGACCCCGTGACCGCTCGCGTCGGAGGCCTCGCGGACGAGGCGGTAGGCCTCCGCGTGGTCGGCGTGGGTGCCGTGGCTCATGTTGAGCCGGGCGACGTCCATGCCTGCGTAGACCAGCTCCCGGATGCGTCGCGGGGACGCGGTCGCGGGGCCCAGGGTGCAGACGATCTTTGCTTTGCGCACCCGCCCAGCCTACCGGGGGTTTGAACGATCCAACAGCACCGGGTGGGCGCCGACCCGCCCTAAAGTTTCGGGCGGGTCACGTCGTCAGACGACGAGGGGCCGCTCGGTCGGCGGGATCGGCGCCGGCAGCGTGGTGGAGCCGGTGAGGAAGGTGTCCACCGCGGCCGCAGCCGCCCGCCCCTCGGCGATCGCCCAGACGATGAGCGACTGGCCCCGCCCGGCGTCGCCGGCCACGAACACACCCGGCACCGAGGACATGTACGACGAGTCGCGCGCGACATTGCCGCGCTCGTCGAGATCGACCCCGAGCTGCCGGATCAGGCCGGGCCGCTCCTCGGTGCCCTTCTCGGGGCCGGTGAAGCCCATCGCGAAGAGCACCAGCTCCGCCGGGATCTCCCGCTCGGTGCCCTCGATCTCGGTCAGCTTCCCGGACTCGAACGTGACGTCGACCAGGCGCAGCGCGCGGACGTTGCCGTCGTCGTCGCCGAGGAACTCCTGGGTGGAGACGGCGTAGACCCGCTCCCCTGCCTCCTCGTGGGCCGAGGAGACACGGAACGTCATCGGGTACGTCGGCCACGGCTGGCCCGCCGGCCGGGCCTCGGGCGGCTCGGGCATGATCTCCAGCTGCGTGATCGACGCCGCACCCTGGCGGGTGGACGTGCCGAGGCAGTCGGCACCGGTGTCGCCACCGCCGATGATCACGACGTGCTTGCCGGCCGCGGTGATCTGGTCCTCGACCCCGTCGGGCAGGGGCTCGCCGAGCGAGACCCGGTTGGACTGGGGCAGGAACTCCATGGCCTGGTGGATCCCGCCCAGCTCGCGGCCGGTGACGGGCAGGTCGCGGGCCTCGGTGGCGCCCATGGCCAGCACGACGGCGTCGTAGCGGTCGCGCAGCCGCTCGGCGGTCAGCTCGGCGCCGACGTCGACGCCGGCCCGGAACACGGTGCCCTCACGCCGCATCTGCTCGAGGCGCTTGTCGAGGTGCTTCTTCTCCATCTTGAACTCGGGGATGCCGTAGCGCAGCAGCCCGCCGATCTTGTCGGCGCGCTCGTAGACCGCGACCGTGTGACCGGCCCGGGTCAGCTGCTGGGCGGCGGCGAGGCCGGCCGGACCGGACCCGATGACGGCGACCGTGCGGCCCGAGAGCCACTCCGGCGGCTGGGGCCGGACGAAGCCCGACTCCCATGCCTTGTCGATGATCGAGACCTCGACGTTCTTGATCGTGACCGGGTCCTGGTTGATGCCCAGGACACAGGCCGTCTCGCACGGGGCCGGGCAGAGGCGACCGGTGAACTCCGGGAAGTTGTTGGTCGCGTGCAGGCGCTCGATGGCGCCCTCCCAGTCGTCACGCCAGACGAGGTCGTTCCACTCCGGGATGATGTTGCCGAGCGGGCAGCCCTGGTGGCAGAACGGGATGCCGCAGTCCATGCAGCGCCCGGCCTGCTCGGTGATGATCGGCAGCAGCGCGCGGCCGATCCCGCCGGGGTAGACCTCGTTCCAGTCGTTCACCCGCTCGTCGACGGGCCGCCGGGTGGCGACCTCGCGGCCGTGCTTGAGGAACCCCTTGGGGTCAGCCATGCCGTGCCACCCCCTCCACTCCTTCGCTTCGCTCATCCATGCTGAGCCCCCGCTCCACTCCTTCGCTTCGCTCATCCATGGAGTGCCTCCATCATCGCGTTCGCAGTGTCCGTCTCGTCGAGGCCGTCCGCCTCCGCCTTGGCCTTGACCTCGAGCGACTTGCGGTAGTCCGTGGGCATGATCTCGGTGAAGCGCGTCAGCGACCTCTCCCAGTCGGCGAGCAGCTCCTCGGCGACCGTGGACCCGGTCTCCTCGAAGTGGGTGCGCACCATCCGTTCGAGCTCCTCGGCGGCCTCGCCCGAGACCGGGCCCAGCTCGACGAGCTCGCGGTTGACACGGCCCTCCTTGAGATCGAGGACCCAGGCCACGCCGCCGGACATGCCCGCCGCGATGTTGCGCCCGGTCTTGCCGAGGATCGCGACCCGGCCGCCGGTCATGTACTCGCAGGCGTGGTCGCCCGCGCCCTCGGTGACCGCACGCGCGCCGGAGTTGCGGACACAGAACCGCTCCCCGACGCCGCCCCGGATGTAGAGCTCACCCGAGGTCGCGCCGTACGCGATCACGTTGCCGGCGATGATCTGCTCGTTGGCCTTGAACGTCGCCGCCCGGTCGGGGCGTACGACGATCCGGCCGCCGGACAGGCCCTTGCCGACGTAGTCGTTGGCGTCGCCCTCCAGGCGCAGCGTGATCCCGCGCGGCACGAATGCCCCGAACGACTGGCCCGCCGAGCCGAGGAAGGTGAGGTCGATGGTGCCGTCGGGCAGGCCCTCGCCGCCGTACCTCTTGGTGACCTCGTGGCCGAGGATGGTGCCGACGGTGCGGTTGACGTTGCGGATCGCGACCTGCGCGCGCAGGGGCTCGCCCGACTCGAGCGCCGCCTGCGCCAGCGGCACCAGGTCGGTGACGTCCAGCGCCCGGTCGAGGCCGTGGTCCTGGGTCGTCGTGTTGCGCAGCGCGGCGCCCTCCGGAAGGTCGGGCTTGTGCAGGATCGGCGTCAGATCGAGGCCCGCCGCCTTCCAGTGGTCGACGGCACCGCTCACGTCGAGGTTCTCGACGTGGCCGATGGCCTCCTCCAGGCTGCGGAAGCCGAGCTCGGCGAGCAGCTCGCGGACCTCCTCGGCGATGTACTGGAAGAAGTTCACGACGTACTCGGCCTTGCCGGAGTAGCGCTCGCGCAGGAGGGGGTTCTGCGTGGCGACGCCCACGGGGCAGGTGTCGAGGTGGCAGACCCGCATCATGATGCAGCCGGAGACCACCAGCGGGGCGGAGGCGAAGCCGTACTCCTCCGCGCCGAGCAGCGCGGCGACGATGACGTCGCGCCCGGTCTTGAGCTGGCCGTCGGTCTGCACCACGATCCGGTCGCGCAGACCGTTGAGCAGCAGCGTCTGCTGGGTCTCGGCGAGCCCGAGCTCCCAGGGTCCTCCCGCGTGCTTGAGCGAGGTGAGCGGGGCCGCGCCCGTGCCACCGTCGTGGCCGGAGATCAGCACCACGTCTGCGTGCGCCTTGGAGACACCGGTGGCGACCGTGCCGACGCCGACCTCGGAGACCAGCTTCACGTGCACGCGGGCCGACGGGTTGGCGTTCTTGAGGTCGTGGATCAGCTGGGCGAGATCCTCGATCGAGTAGATGTCGTGGTGCGGTGGGGGGCTGATCAGGCCGACACCGGGGGTGGAGTGGCGGGTCTTGGCCACCCAGGGGTAGACCTTGTTGCCGGGGAGCTGGCCGCCCTCACCGGGCTTGGCGCCCTGCGCCATCTTGATCTGGATGTCGTCGG
>JAOPYB010000288.1 GCA_025964835.1 Nocardioides sp.
ATCACCGACAACGCCGACCCGCAGATGCACGTCCAGTTCTACCGCCGCTCCGACGGCTCCGAGGTGTGCCGTGCGCCGGTCTTCGGCGACGACGAGAGCGCGACGGAGAACTCCCTGGTCTCCGTGGGCGACGGTGGGGTCGTGGTCGAGAACAACCACGGGTACGACGGCCCGCTGAGCACGACGCTCGGCCGCACGACCGACGCCGGCCTGGCGCGCGTCGACATCAGTGACGGGAAGTGTTCGATCGCCTGGACGTCGGAGCTGGCCGCCCCGAGCTCGGTGCCGAAGGTGTCGCTCGCGACCGGCCTGCTCTACGCCTACACCAAGCAGCACAGCTGGTGGGGGGCGAACGCGTGGTACTTCACCGCCCTCGACGCCCGCACCGGCCGCCGCGTCTTCAGCGTGCGCACCGGGCTCGGGACGCTGCTGAACAACCACTACGCCGCGGTCACGATCGCGAAGGACGGGTCGGCGTACATCGCCACCCTCGGCGGCATGGTGCGCATCCGCGACCGGGAGTGACGGCCGGTGACGGGCGGTCTCAGGGGTAGCCGATCCCCGTGGTCCGCTCGCTGAGCTCCCACAGTCGGCGCTGCGCGTCCTCGTCGTACGACAGCCGGCTGCTGGTGACGATGCCGGGCGTGCCCCGCATCTCGCCGAGCCCGCCCGGCCCGACGTACGTCGCTCCCGGAAGGTCGGCCGTCGCCGCCATCAGCGACGGCCAGGCGCCCAGGTCCGCCGGCTGCGAGGAGACGGCCCTGATCGCGGCGTCCAGGATCGAGGCGACGCCACCGGCCGAGCGACCGTACTGTCCGTTGGCCGCGAGGTGGGTGCCCGCGAAGCCGGGGTGCGCGGCCACCGCCCGGACCGGCAGCTCGGCGCGCCGGGCCCGGCGGTCCAGCTCGTAGGTGAAGAGCAGGTTGGCCAGCTTGGCCCGGGCGTACGTCGGCCACCGCGAGTAGTGCCGCTTCTCCAGCGGGTCGGCGAGCGGGGCCGAGCGGGCGGCGCGGTGGAACTGCGAGGCGACCGCGACCACCGTGCCAGCCCTGCTCGCGACGAGCTGGGGGAGCAGCAGCCCGGTCAGGAGGAACGGGCCGAAGTGGTTCGTGGCCAGCTGGAGCTCGAGCCCGTCGGCCGTGCGGGAGTACGGCGTGCCCATCACCCCGGCGTTGTTGACGAGGACGTCGATCGGCCCGAGCTCCGCGAGGCCGGCCGCGCCGCGTCGCACCGACCCGAGGTCGGACAGGTCGACGACCGCCAGCTCCAGCTCGGCGGTCGGCGCGTCCGCGCGGATCGAGGCCTCGGTCTCGTCGAGCCGGCTCTGGGTGCGCCCGGCCAGCACCACCCGGGCGCCGCGGCGGGCGAGCTCGAGGGCGGTGTGGTGGCCGAGGCCGCCGACGGTGGTGCCGGTGACGACGATCGTGCGGCCGGCCTGGTCGGGGATGTCGCCCGGCGTCCAGACGTCGTTGATCGGCTTCACGGGGTGACGGCGAGGGTGTCGACGAGCTGTCGGCCGAGGGCCTCGTCCCCGGAGATCTCCACGGCGCCCGGCGCCGGCTCGCACCGGCCGCCGGCGAGCAAAATGAAGGTCTCGCGGTCCATGCAGAGCCGCACGGTCGGGTTGGCGGGCAGCTCGGGGAGCCGCTCACCGCGGCCGTTCCCGTCGACGACGAACGCCGCGGGCTCGCTGCCCGCGACCTGGAGCACGGCGGTGGTGCCCGCGGGTGCACCGACCCGCTTCGCCAGCACCAGCCCCATGCTCTCGGCGAGGTAGTCCGCGACGTGCTGCGCCGCCGGGGTGTCCATGCCGCCGGGGCGGCCGACCGCGCGCCGGACGTCCTGCTCGTGCATCCAGACGTCGAGCGGCCGGTTGCGCAGCAGCGTGTTCCAGTCCCAGCCGATGCCGGCGAAGATCCGCCCCGGCTTGGCCGATCCGTCGGCCGGCGGGTCCGCGAGCAGCGCGGTGTGCCGCTTGGTCGCGGCGGACCGGATCTCGTTGATGATCTCGTCGGGGGTGTGGTCGAGGCGGGCGACGACGCCCTGCTCGGTGTAGAGCCCCATCAGGCCACTCGCGTGCGCGGGCTGACCCACGTCGACGGTCTCCTCCGGTGCGCCCGCGAGGATGCCCTCGAGGTGCGCGATGTGCGCAGCCACGGCCTGCACGTCCCAGCCGGGCAGGTCGGTCGGCGTCGACCAGTCGTCGGCGGGGATCTGCTCGAGCAGCCCGGTGAAGTCGTTGATGGCCTGCCACCACACGTCGACGTACCCGCTGAGGCGTTCCTGGTCGGTCATGCCGCGAAGCCTAGGTGCGTGGCGGGCCGGCGTCGATGCGGCGCCGTACGTCCTCGAGGCTGTCGGTCCGCCAGTGGAACGCGTCGACCCACCAGGTCGCGCCGACCTCGGCGTAGCCGAGCGCCCGGTCGTCCTCGGGGCCGTCGCTGCGTGCCCAGACCAGTGCGTCGAACGGGTCGTCCTCCTGCCGGGTCCCGGCCCGGGCCGCGCGGACCACGTCGAGGCACTCGGCGTACTCCGTCGGCGACGGCACCTTGAACTCCGGCCACAGCGGGACGACGCCCTCGTAGCGCGCGGCGCGCAGCAGCGGCTTGCGGTTCGGCCACCAGCCCGCGACCCAGAAGGGGATCCGCGGCTGCACGGTCCGGTCGTGGAGCTGGGCGCCCTCCAGGCGGTACGTCGTCCCCGCGTGGTCGACGGGTCCGGTCTCCTCGAGCAACCGGCGCACCACCTCGAGCGACTCGTCGAGCACGGCCGCGCGGTGCCGGGCCGGGGTCGGGTCACCGACCGGCGCGAAGTCGACGTCGTCGCCGTTGCCGACGCCGAGAGTGAGCCGGCCGCCCGACAGCCGGTCGAGGCTGGCGAGCTCGCGCGCGACCTTCCACGGGCGGCGCCGCGCCAGGGGCGTCACCAGGGTGCCGAACCGGACCCGGCTGGTCGCCAGCGCGATCGCGGTCAGCGCCACCGTCGTGTCGGCCGCGCCCCGGCCCAGCGGGTCCCAGAGCAGGTGGTCCCAGATGAAGAACCCGTCCCACCCGGCACCCTCCGCGGCGGCGGCCAGCTCCCCGAGCGTCCGCGCGTCGAAGTCGCCGAACGTGGGCATGCACACGGCGGTCCGCAGCGGGTTCGTCATGGCCCCAGCCTAGGCACCGCCGGTGGGCCCGGGACCTGGGGTTTGGTCCCCAACCCCGACATTCCGGACCCGAAACCTGCGGTTCGTGACCAACGGGCGCGTGTTCGTACGATGGGGGTCCCACCCCCCCACTCTCGGGAAAGCCTGATGGACCCCTCACGCCCGCGATCGCGCCGCATCCGCGGTGCGCTCGTCGCCGTGCTCCTGTCGGCGAGTCTTGCCGGGTGCGGCCACGACGACGGGCCCGGCAGCTCGTCGCACTCGCCGAGCCCCGACGTCCCGACCGACGCGGGCTACGACACCCCGGCCGCCAGCCCGACGCCGACGGGCCCTCCGCCCTACTCCGCCAGCCACGCTGAGCTGCGGGCCTACCTGCACCTGGTCATCGGAGCGGTGGGCGTCGTCGCGCGGCTCGACCGCCGCGACGGCCGGCTCATGGGCACCGACCACGCCGCTCAGCAGGCCCGGATCGACCGGATGCGGCACGACCTGCCGATCCTGCGCACGATCGGGGACATCATCGTCGACATGCCCGTCCACGGTGGCGATCTCCCACGCCTGCACCGGCTGCTGGTCGTCGGTGTGCGGGCCCAGGTGCGTGGCTACGAGCTGTGGACCCGGGCGTGGCGGCTGAACGCCTCCTCGATCGTGCCCCGCGCCGACGAGAAGCTCGCCGAGGCCCGGACCGCGAAGGAGCAGTACCTCCTCGCCATCCGCTCCCTCGGTGGCCGGGTGCCGGTCTGAGGCCACGGGTCGGCCGGGGACAATGGTCGACATGAGCACCCGGCCCCGCGTCCGCGCGCCCGAGCTGACCGGCCGCGGCTGGCTGAACACCGACGGCCCGGTCGCGCTCCGCGACCTGCGCGGCCGCTTCGTGCTGCTCGACTTCTGGACCTTCTGCTGCGTCAACTGCCTGCACGTGATCGACGAGCTGCGGCCCCTCGAGGAGCGGTACGCCGACGAGCTCGTCGTCGTCGGCGTGCACTCGCCGAAGTTCGTGCACGAGGCCGACCCGGTGGCGCTGGCCCAGGCCGTCGAGCGCCACGGCGTGCACCACCCGGTCCTCGACGACCCCGAGCTCGGCACCTGGCAGGCCTACACCGCCCGGGCCTGGCCGACGCTCGTGCTCGTCGACCCCGAGGGCTACGTCGTCGCGCAGTACGCCGGTGAGGGCCATGTCCACGCGATCGACGCCCTGCTGGCCGAGCTGGTCGCCGAGCACCGGGAGCGCGGGACGCTCCAGCCCGGGGACTCGCCGTACGTGCCACCGGTCGTCGAGCCCACCGACCTCCGCTTCCCCGCCAAGGCGCTCGCGCTGGCGGACGGTCACGTTCTCGTCGCCGACGCCGGCCACGACGAGGTGGTCGAGCTCGACGCGGGCGGTGCCGTCGTACGACGCTTCGCGGGCTTCCGTGAGCCGAACGGCCTGTGCCTGCTGCCTCCCGAGGTCGCGAGCGAGGTCGGCTACGACGTGGTGGTCGCCGACACGACGCACCACCAGCTCCGCGGGATCGCCCTCGGGTCGGGTGAGGTGCAGGTCCTCGCCGGCGAGGGCATCCAGTGGATGCAGGGGGACGACACGTCGCGGCTGTCGAGCCCGTGGGACGTCGCGTGGTGGCGGGACCGGGTCTGGGTGGCGATGGCCGGCATCCACCAGCTGTGGACGTTCGACCCGCGCACCGGCGAGGTCGCCGTCGCGGCCGGCACCACCAACGAGGGGCTGCTCGACGGCCGGGCGGGCGAGGCGTGGTTCGCCCAGACCTCCGGGCTCGCACCCGACGGCGACCGGCTCTGGCTGGCGGACAGCGAGACGTCGAGCCTGCGGTACGTGTCGTCGGATCTCGAGGTCCGCACCGCCGTCGGCTCGGGGCTCTTCGACTTCGGGTTCCGCGACGGGCCCGCCGACCTGGCCCTGCTCCAGCACCCCCTGGGCGTGACCGTGCTGCCCGACGGCAGCGTGGCGGTCTGCGACACGTACAACGGCGCGGTCCGCCGCTTCGACCCCGCCAGCGGCGAGATGGCGACGCTGGTCGCCGATCTCGTCGAGCCCAGCGGCGCGTACGTCGACGGTGACCTGCTGGTCGTCGTCGAGTCGGGAGCGCACCGCCTGACCCGGATCCCGCTGGGCCGGGCCGGTCGGCTCACCGACGGCTTCGCGCACCGCACCCAGCGTCCGATCACCGAGGTGGCGGCGACCGTCGAGCTGGTGGTCTCGTTCGAGCCACCGCCGGGGCAGAAGGTCGACGACCGGTTCGGGCCACCGTCCCAGCTCGTCGTCGAGGCCACCCCGCCGGCACTGATCCGCCGGGGCGACGGTCGCGGCACCGAGCTCAGCCGCACCCTCGTGCTGGACCCGCAGGTCGGCGAGGGCGTGTTGCACGTCGCCGCCCGGGCGGCCTCGTGCGACATCGACGGCGGCGAGGGCGCCGCGTGCCGGATGCACCAGCAGGACTGGGGTGTCCCGGTGCGCGTCTCCAGCGACGGGGATGTGACGCTGCTGCTGCCGCTCGGCGGGACCGGCTGAGTCACACGCCGCAGCCCTGGGCGTCGCGGTCGGTCACCGCGCGGTCCGTCGAGTCGTACCTCGCGGAGCTGTCGACGTCAGAGGCGCAGACGACTGTCCGCCGGGGCGGTCCACGGAGTAGGCGATCGCGTATCCCTGGGCCTGGTCGATGTTCACGACGGCCCGTGTCGCACCTCACCTCCACCGATGCGGGGTGTGCGGCCGGGCGCCCGTAGACTGGGGAACAGCCAGTGGCCGACGAAAGATGCGGCCACTTCTTCTTCGAAGCCCGGTGTGGTGTGCGGACAATCCGCGCGAGACCAGCGATCGGGTGACTGAGACCGCGTCTCGCAAGGCTCGCCGGACCACACAAACGTGGCTCCGCGCCGGACGCACCCGACCCGAAGTGAAAGCACCCCATGTCTGCGCCTGCGCTCGAAAGTCCCGCCACCCCTGACTCCGTCTTCTCCGTCCTCCCCGTCGAGCTGATCGACGCGCTCGCCGCCCAGGGCATCACCACCCCCACCGCCGTCCAGGCCGCCGTCATCCCCGACGGTATCGCCGGCCACGACGTGCTCGGCCGGGCCCAGACCGGCTCCGGCAAGACCCTCGCCTTCGGCATCCCCGTGCTCGCCCGCCTCGCCGGTGAGAAGAGCCGCCCCGGTCACCCGCGCGCCGTCATCGTCGTCCCGACCCGCGAGCTGGCCCAGCAGCTGAGCCGAGCGCTCACCCCGCTCGCCATGTCGCTCAAGCTGCGGCTGGCCACGGTCTACGGCGGCACGCCGTACGACCGCCAGGTCCGCGCCCTGAAGAACCGCGCCGACATCGTCGTCGCCACCCCCGGTCGCCTCGAGGACCTGATCAAGCAGGGTCACTGCAGCGTCAGCGACATCCAGGTCACCGTCCTCGACGAGGCCGACCACCTGTGCGACCTGGGCTTCTACCCGGCCATCGACAAGCTGGTCGGCATGACGCCCGCCGGCAGCCAGCGGATGCTCCTGTCCGCCACGCTCGACGGTGACGTCGACCGCCTGGTGCGCACCCACCTGCGCAACCCCAGGCTCCACCAGCTCGACCCCAACGCCGGTGCCGTCGTGACGATGACCCACCACACGATGGTCGTCGGCGGCTTCCGCGACAAGGTCGACGCCGCGGTCCGTCTGGTCGAGGCCAACGGCTCGACGATCCTCTTCACGCGCACCCGCGACGGCGCCGTCGAGCTCGCCGAGGCGCTCACCGCGGCCGGCGTCCAGGCCGTCGACCTGCACGGGAACCTGAGCCAGCGCGTGCGCGAGCGCAACCTGCACAAGTTCTCGAGCGGCAAGGCCCAGGCGGTCGTCGCCACCGACGTCGCCGCCCGCGGCATCCACGTGGACAACGTCGACCTCGTCATCCACTTCGACGCGGCCAACGACCCGAAGGCCTACCTGCACCGCTCGGGCCGTACGGCGCGCGCCGGCAAGGCGGGCTGCGTGGTCACCATCTCCACGCCGAAGTTCGTCGACCAGGTCGTCCGCCTGCAGCGCGGCGCCGGCGTCGAGGTGCTCCACCACGACCTGCGCACCGCCCCGCGCGTGCTCACCGCCGAGGCGCTGGCCGAGACCGGGAGCAAGACCCCGGCCCGCTCGCAGGGTGCCCGCACCGGTGGCACCGCCGGTCGCTCGTTCGCCGGTGGCGACCGCAAGGCGTACCGCGGCCAGGGCGGCAGCCCCCGACGTCCCGAGGGGCGTCCCGAGGGCCGCGGCGGTCGCCCGGCCGGTGGCTCGTCCTCCGGCTCGCGCTACTCCAAGGCCGACAAGACCTGGTGACTCCCTCGTCTCACTGGCAACAGTGATGGCGAGAAGCTCATGCTGGTGTCGTGAAGTTTCATGACATCAGCGTGAGTTTCACCGCCTGGGCGGTGAAACTCCCTCAACCCAGCGCCAGCTTGACCGCGATCGCCAGCATCACCAGGCCGATCAGCACGTCGAGCACCTGCCAGGCGCGGGGGCTGGCGAGCGTCCGGTGGGCGAGCCGGGCGCCGTAGCCGAGCCCGGTGAACCACAGGGTGCTGGCCACGCAGGCGCCGATCGCGAACCACCAGCGCCCCGTGGGGCCCTCGTGGTTCGCGATCGTGCCGAGCAGCAGCACGGTGTCGAGGTAGACGTGCGGGTTCAGCCAGGTGAGGGCGGTCGCCCGCAGCGCGGCGGACCGCAGCCGGCTGGCGCCCGCCCCCTCCGCACGCAGTGACTCCTGGCGCCGGGCCCGCAGCAGCGAGCTCGCGCCGTACCACCCGAGGAACGCGACCCCCAGCCAGCGCACGACCGTCAGCGCCCACGGTGCCTCCTCGACGATCGTGCCGATGCCGGCGACGCCCGCGGCGATGAGGACGACGTCCGACAGCGCGCAGATCAGCACGACGACGCCGACGTGCTCGCGCGCCAGCCCCTGCCGCAGTACGTACGCGTTCTGCGCGCCGATGGCGACGATGAGCGAGAGTCCCGTGACGAGGCCGGCGGCGAGTGAGTCGAGCACGGCACCGACGCTAGGGCGGGGCGGGTATGAAGACCAGCGAATGATTCTTCACAACCATTAGCCTTGCTTCATGGACCTGGCACCCGCCCAGCTCGCGGCGCTGGTGGCGATCGCCGACCACGGCACCTTCGAGGCCGCCGCCCGGCACCTCCACCTCACACCGTCCGCCGTCAGTCAGCGCATCCGGGCGCTCGAGTCGGCGGTCGGCCAGGTGGTCGTCCAGCGCTCCACCCCGTGCCGCCCGACGGCTGCCGGCGAGACGCTCCTGCGCCTGGCCCGCCAGACCCAGCTGCTGTACGACGAGGCGCACGACGCGCTCGCGCACGGCCACCGGTCCCAGGTCGACCTGCCGCTGGCGGTGAACGCCGACTCGCTCGCGACCTGGTTCCGTGCCGTGCTGGGCGAGATCGCGACCTGGCCCGACGTCGCCCTGCGCGTGCACGTGGAGGACCAGGCGTGGTCCGCCGACCTGCTGCGCAGCGGCGACGTCCTCGCCGCGGTCACGTCGGACCCGGTGGCCGTCCAGGGCTGTGCGGTCGAACGGCTGGGGACGCTCCGCTACGTCCCCGCCGCGACTCCCGGGCTCGCCGAGCGTTGGCGCAAGGGGCGCGGTGTCGACTGGGGGCGGATGCCGCTCGTGGTGTTCAACGAGAAGGACGCGCTCCAGCACGACGTCCTGGCGGGGCACGGCGTGACCGAGCCACCGCTCACCCACCGGGTGCCGACCTCGGCGGACTTCCTCGAGGCGGTCCGGCTCGGGCTGGGCTGGGGAGCCGTCCCGGAGCCCCAGCTCGGCCCGGCCGTCGCCGAGGGCACCCTGGTGCCGCTCACGGCGCGCGGCCACGTCGACGTACCCCTGCACTGGCAGCGCTGGCGCCTCGACTCACCGGTGCTCGCCCGGCTCACCGACGCCGTGCGCGCGGCCGCCCGGGCGCACCTGCGCCGCTAGCGGTCAGCGCTCACGCGTCGTAGCGACGCTCCTCGACGACGTGCGTGGAGCGCGAGCGCTGCTGGTTGATCACCAGCGCGAGCACGATCGACAGCACGCCGACGATGAGGCAGATCCAGCCGACGGTGTCGCTGGCGATGGCGTCGTCGACCGCCTGCGGCAGGTTCACCGCGTCCGTGACGAGGATCAGCCCCACGACGATGAGGACGATGCCGGCTCCGATACCCATGACGACTCCTTCTGTCGTAGGAGGTCCACCTTGGTCTCAGGTTGGTC
>JAOPYB010000321.1 GCA_025964835.1 Nocardioides sp.
TGGCGAGCTCCTTCGAGATGTCGGCGTCCTCGTTGGGCAGCACCCGGTCCAGGAACTCCACCACGGTCACGTCGACGCCGTAGTTGAACAGGACGTAGGCGAACTCCATGCCGATCGCACCGGCGCCGGCGATGATGATCGACCCGGGCAGCTCGGCGGTGAGGATCTGCTCCTCGTAGGTCACGACATTGGCGCTGAGCGACGTGCCGGGGATGAGCTTGGTGCTGCTGCCCGCGGAGATGATCGCGTTCTCGAAGGTGACCGTCTCGGTGCTGCCGTCGTTCTTGGTCACGACGATGGTGCTGGCGTCGGTGAACGAGCCACGTCCCTCGTACTTGGTGATCTTGTTCTTCTTCATCAGGAAGTGGATGCCCTTGACGCGGCCGTCGGCGACCGTGCGGCTGCGGGAGTGCGCGACGCCGAAGTCCATGCTCGTCTCGCCGGTGATGCCGAACGTCCCCGCCTCGGTGCGCAGCAGGTGCGCCAGCTCGGCGTTGCGGAGCAGTGCCTTGGAGGGGATGCAGCCGACGTTCAGGCAGACCCCGCCCCAGTACTTCTCCTCGACGATGCCGACGTCGAGACCGAGTTGGGCGGCCCGGATCGCGGCGACGTAGCCGCCGGGGCCGGCACCGAGGACAAGGACGTCGTGGTGGGAGCTCACAGCACCACCCTAGGGGCGCCGGATCCGCCAGTCGGCACCCCCTCCGGGGCGGGCTGGTGCACGATGCGTTCCATGACCACCTCAACACCTCAGCCCGGCTGGTATGCCGACCCCGCAGCCGCCTTCGACCTGCGCTGGTGGGACGGCTCCCGCTGGACCGATGCGGTCGTCAAGGCAGGCGTCCAGAGCACCAGCCCACTGCCGGACGGCAAGGGTCCCGTCCAGGTCTCGCAGCCCGACTACGTCAAGCGGCAGGTCACCGAGCGCGCCGGGATCACGCCGCAGTACGCCGGCAGCGGGACGCTCTTCACCGAGCCCGTCCTGGTCGTGAACCAGAAGACCAAGATCATCGAGCTGACCAACGAGTACGCGGTCTACGACCAGGCCGGGCAGCAGATCGCCAGCGTCGTCGAGATCGGTCAGAGCAGCCTGAAGAAGGCGCTGCGCTTCGTCTCCAGCGTCGACCAGTACCTGACGCACCGGCTCGAGGTGCGCGACGCCCAGGGTGTGCCTCAGCTGCTGCTCACCCGACCGGCGAAGTTCATGAAGTCCCGGGTCGTGGTCGAGAAGCCCGGGGTCGGGGAGATCGGCCAGCTCGTCCAGGAGAACGTGTTCGGCAAGATCCGGTTCGGTCTGGTCAGTGGTGGCCGGAACGTCGGGTCGCTCAACGCCCAGAACTGGCGGGCCTGGGACTTCCAGATCCTCGACGAGTCCGGCACCGAGGTCGCCCGGATCAAGAAGACCTTCGAGGGGGTGGCCAAGACGCTCTTCACGACCGCGGACAACTACGTCGTGCAGATCCACCGGCCGCTGCAGGACCCGCTGCTGTCGCTGGTGGTCGCAGCGGCGCTGACCGTCGACACCGCCCTGAAGCAGGACTCCCGCGGCCTGGGCTGAGAGCGGTCGGGTGTGTTGCGGCGGCGAGTCAGCCGGGGAGCTTGCCCACCTCGGCCACCGGCAGCCCGGTGCGGTGACAGACCCAGAACGAGTCGGCGCCCAGGTCGGGCTCGACGAACAGCGCGTGGTCCCGGCAGGTGGGGCAGAGCGGCCACAACGGGTCGGCCCCGGCGTGGACCGCCTCCTGGACGTCCTGGGCGAGCAGGCCGGGGACGTACGGCCCGCCGGCCGGCCACTCGGTGAGCCACCAGGTCCGGTAGGTCAGCGCAGCGTCCAGCAGGTCGTCCCACCGGCCGTGCAGGTCGTGGGCGACTGCCGCGTGGGCGGTGGCGAGGGCGGGATCGGGCACCTGACCACGCTAGGTCGCCGGGTCGGCATCGGCGCGGAGGTGCTCGTCGAAGAACCGCAGGATGCGCCGCCAGGCGTCCTCCGCGGACGGGTGGTGATAGCCCAGGCCGGCGATGCGGAGCACCGGGCCGAGTGGTCCGAGGTTGTCGCGGTTCATGAAGGAGTGGCCGGCCGCGGCGTACTCCTTGACGTCGTGCGGCACGCCCGCAGCGGTCAGGTGCCGTTCGAGCGTGCCGGCGGCGCCCTTGAGCCCCCTGTCCTTGCCGCCGTAGCTGGCGACGACCGGACAGGCTCCGGCGAGCGCGGCGTCGAGGTCCTTGGGCAGCTGCCCGTACGCGGGTGCGGACGCGTCGAAGCCCTTGTTGGCGACCACCAGGGCGAACCCGCCGCCCATGCAGAACCCGATCACGCCGACCTTGCCGGTGCAGTCCGCACGACGGGCCGTCCAGGCGCGCGTGGCCTCGATGTCGTCCACGGCCCGGCCCGACCCGGACACCAGGGCGGCGAACGTGCTCTTCAAGCAGCGGATCGCACCCCCGTGGCTGAACAGGTCCGGGGCCACCGCGACGTATCCCGCGTCGCCGAACCGGTCGGTGCTCACCCGGATGTCGTCGGTGAGCCCGAAGGCCTCGTGGATCACCACGACGCCGGGCCACGGACCTTCACCCAGCGCCGGGGTGGCCAGGTGCGCGCGCAGCTGGGTGCCGTGGCCGGTGGCGAAGCTGATCTCGGGCAAGGCAGTCCTCCGCGGTCGTTGCCCGCGAGTGTGCCGTGTGCGCCCGGACGTGGCCAGTCCCTGCCGGCCACCCGCCGGACCTCAGCCGGACCTCAGCCGGACAGGACGTCGTCGGCGTCGACGATCGTGTAGGCGTACCCCTGCTCGGCCAGGAAGCGCTGCCGGTGGGCGGCGTACTCCTGATCGACCGTGTCGCGACTGATCACGGTGTAGAAGTGCGCCGTGCGGCCGTCCGCCTTCGGGCGCAGGACGCGGCCCAGCCGCTGGGCCTCCTCCTGCCGGGAGCCGAAGGTGCCGCTCGTCTGGATGGCCACCGACGCCTCGGGCAGGTCGATCGAGAAGTTGGCGACCTTGCTGACCACCAGCCCGGGGATCTGCTTGGTGCGCAGCAGGTCGAACAGCCGCTGTCGCTCGGCGTTCTTCGTCGAGCCCTGGATGATCGGCATGTCGAGAGCGGCCCCGAGCTCCTCCAGCTGGTCGAGGTAGGCACCGATCACGAGGATCTGGTCGTCTGGGTGCCGGGCGACGAGCGCCTTCACCACGGCGATCTTGGTGTGGGCGGTCGCGCCGATCTTCCGGATGACCGCCAACCTCCAGGCCCGGCGCCGGATCGGCCTGACCGCCACGCTCGTGCGCGAGGACGGCCGCGAGGGCGACGTGTTCTCGCTGATCGGTCCCAAGCGGTACGACGCCCCGTGGAAGGACATCGAGGCCCAGGGCTGGATCGCTCCCGCGGACTGCGTCGAGGTCCGGGTGACGCTCCCGACCAACGAGCGACTGGTCTACGCGACCGCGGAGCCCGAGGAGCGCTACCGCCTCGCGTCGTGCACCCACCACAAGGTCGACGTGGTGCGCGACCTGGTCGCCCAGCACTCCGACCAGCCGACGCTCGTGATCGGCCAGTACCTCGAACAGCTCGACGAGCTCGCGGCGATGCTCGACGCGCCGGTGATCAAGGGCGAGACGCCCGTCAAGGAGCGGCAGCGGCTCTTCGAGGCGTTCCGGACCGGCGAGATCAAGCTGCTCGTCGTCTCCAAGGTCGCGAACTTCTCCATCGACCTGCCCTCCGCCGAGGTTGCGATCCAGGTGTCCGGGTCGTTCGGCTCGCGCCAGGAGGAGGCCCAGCGCCTCGGGCGGCTCCTGCGGCCCAAGTCCGACGGGAAGTCGGCGCACTTCTACACCGTCGTCTCCCGCGACACCGTCGACGCCGAGTTCGCCCAGAACCGGCAGCGGTTCCTGGCCGAGCAGGGCTACGCCTACCGGATCGTCGACGCCGAGGACCTGCCTGCCTGACGGTTGTCGGGGTCACCCCTGACGTCACTTCACAGTCGTCATAGCCACCACTTCGTATGACGTCCCGGTCGTCAGGCTGCGGTGAGCGGCGAGGCGTAGCGTGGGCGTGAGTCGCGGACTCTCCAGGAAGTGTCGCCCAGTGCGCCTGTCGTCCGCTCGGGTGGCCGAGACGCTGGACCACGCCCATCCCTGCGTCCCTCAGGCGCGCACCTCTCTCTCGTCGGCGGAGGCGAGGGGTGCCGTCTACCTGCCGACGACGGACTCCGTGAACGAGCAGACGCTCGAGGCGTCGTGGACGTGTGGGACCGCTTCGCACTCCTGCAGTGGAGGTCGGTTTCGATCCACTACGAGCAGGGCTGGAGCGAGGTCGACGCGCACCGCAGCTTCTCGGCGCAGATCGATCAGTTCGGCGTGGGTCGCATCGTCCGGATCCACGGGTCCGAGGCTCTGGTGACCCCCTCACAGGGCGAGGCATTCCCCTCCGAACAGTTGCTCCTCTTCGGCGACACCATGCTCGAGGTGCTCGGCTACGACATGTCCGAGTGGGAGCTGATCGAGATCACGACGTCCCTCTCTCGTTCTCCCGAGTCGGGCTGCCGGGGCGCTCGCGCCGTACTTCGACCAATGACGGTCTGCGACTGGCCGCTGGCCGCGGACTGGTCGGGCACGACGCTGCGCAAGCCGGCACACGCAGCACGCGAGCCGAAGGGCCCTGGACCTCGGGTCGTCCTCATCGGCCTCCGCTAAGAATCGCCCCGTCGGCTCGCGCCCGTCGTCGCGGGGCCGCGGTTTCGGCAGTCGCCTGTCGGGGCGGAGCCTGTACCGGACGTCAACAAAGGAGCAGTCATGGAGCGCACCGCACTCGGCTGGCGGCGAGTTCTTCGGTCGGCAAGCGGATGCGCGGATCCGGCGTTCCCGCATCACTGACGAAGATTCCCGTGAGGGAGGTGAGTGGCCTGTGACGACCCGACGTGGCATCAACGTGGCGTGGATGGGCGAACACGACTCGGACGCCGACTCCGTCCGCGAGCGAACCTGGAACGCCCTGGTCAGCCGCGACGATCGGCGTTGGTGGTGGAGCCAGAACACCGACATGGACTCCAGGTTCAGTTACGTCCGATTCGAAGAACGGTCGAAGGAACGGCCGGTCCTCCGGGGCAACACGGTCACGTACTACGTGCCCATGAATCACGTGCGGGCTGCGCATGAGATGCACACGATTCCGATCCTGATGAGCGAGATCTTCCGGAGCGTCTGCGAGAAGTGGGCCGAGAAGAGGGGACTCCCGACCCCTCCGGCAGTGGACCGAAGAGGAAGCCTGCCGTGGCATCCACCAGTACCGCATCGACTTCACCCCCAGCACCTGCGTGACGTTGATCTGGGTCCCGACGCGCCGGGCGATCGCCAAGGCCAACCGGTATCCATGCTGACTTGCTCGCCGAGCATGACCACAACCGTGGCCCCGGTCTGATCCAGGTGTCAGCAATGTCGTGTCACATGACCGTCAAGCGTCTGACGTCACCTCACAAGTCATCGCCCACAGTGCTTATGACGTCCCGGGTCCGGTCGAGCTCTCGGAGTCCACGCTGCGTCGCCGAATGGGCGCACCGGGCGATCCCTCCTAGGCTGGTCCACCGTGAAGGCCCTGCTGCTCGAGAACATCCACCCCGCCGCGGTCGCCCGCCTCGAGAGCGCCGGCATCGAGGTCGACCTCCGCAAGGCGGCGATGTCCGAGGACGAGCTCGTCCACGCGCTGCCCGGGATCGACCTGCTCGGCATCCGGTCCAACACCACCATCACGCCACGGGTGCTGGCGTCCGCGCCGGACCTGCTCGCGGTGGGGTGCTTCTGCATCGGGACCAACCAGGTCGACCTCGAGGAGGCGGCCCGGCGCACGGTGGCGGTCTTCAACGCGCCGTACTCCAACACGCGCAGCGTCGTCGAGCTCGTGATCGGCGAGATCATCGTGCTCGCCCGGCGCCTGGTCGAGAAGACCATCCGCATGCACGACGGCATCTGGGACAAGTCCGCGGCCGGCAGCCACGAGATCCGCGGCCGCACGCTCGGCATCGTGGGCTACGGCAACATCGGCTCGCAGCTCTCCGTGGTCGCCGAGGCGGTCGGGCTGCGCGTCATCTTCTACGACGTCACCGACCGGCTGGCCCACGGCAACGCCCGCCGGATGCCCACGATGGAGGCGCTCCTGGGCGAGGCGGACGTCGTCTCGCTGCACGTGGACGGACGACCCGGCAACGCCGGGTTCTTCGGCGCCGAGCACTTCGACCTGATGAAGCCACGCTCGCTGTTCATCAACGCCGCACGCGGCATGGTGGTCGACACCGAGGCGCTGCGCGAGCGCATCCTCTCCGGGCACATCGCCGGTGCCGCGCTCGACGTCTTCCCGATCGAGCCCAAGGCCCAGGGCGACACGTTCGAGTCGCCGCTGCGCGGCCTCGACAACGTCATCCTCACCCCGCACGTCGGCGGCTCCACGCAGGAGGCCCAGGAGGAGATCGGGCGCTTCGTCGCGGGCAAGCTCGCGTCGTACGTCACCGACGGCAGCACCGCCCTCTCCGTGAACCTGCCCACCGTCGCCGCCCCGCCCGCGGACACCGTGCGCCTCGCGCTGCTGCACGTGAACATCCCCGGCGTGCTCGCCGAGATCAACCGCGTGCTCGCGGAGATCCAGGCCAACGTGCTCGCCCAGTCGCTCGCGACCCGCGGCGAGCAGGGGTACGTCGTCACCGACGTCTCGGCGCCCCTCGAGCAGGCCGCCATCGACCGGCTCCGCTCGATGCCGCACACCCTGCGGATGCGGCACCTGCACACGTAGCCCCCGTCGCCGCTGAGCGGTCTAGACCAGGGGCGAAGGATCGCCCCTTCCCCGACATGAGACGACCCTCGCACCTACGGTCCGGGCATGCCCATTCGCGCAATACTGGCGGCCTTCGTCGTCGTCCTCGCGGGACTCACCAGCGTCCCCACCGCCGCCCAGGCGGCGCCGGCCCATGTGGCGCATGCTCGTCTCACGCATGCCTGCACCCACACCTCGACAGGGACGTGCATCCGGGGCGGCCAGTTCTGCCCCCAGGCGTCCTACGGGCACAGCGGCTGGGACGTGCACGGCCGACGCTGGGTGTGCAAGGGCGACCACACCCACCCGCACTGGCTCCGACCCTGACGTGACAGCGGTGGATCGCGGTCACCTGGTGACTGCGATCCACCGCCATCGTCTGCCCCGACCCCTTGCCCGGTCGGACAGGATGGGGAGGTGACCCCCTCCGTCGGCACCCCGGTCCGCGCCGTCCGCGAGCGGCTCGGCGAGGCGCTCTTCCTGCGGGTGGCCGGGCCCGACGGCGCCAGGCACCGGGACCGGATCCACGGCCGACCCGGCCCGCGGTGGTTCGAGGCCGACAGCCCGATCGCGCGGGTGCACGGGGACGCGTCGATGTTCGTCGGCGGCATCCGTGCCCTGCTGCTCCAGACGCTGCACCCGGGGGCGATGACGGCGGTCTCCGAGCACTCCGGCTTCCGCGGCGACATGTGGGGCCGGCTCGCCCGGACCAGCCGCTTCCTCGCCGTCACGACGTTCGGCACCGCCGACGACGCCCAGCAGGCCGTCGAGATGGTGCGCACCATCCACTCCCGGATCTCCGGCACGATGGACGACGGGACGGCGTACGCCGCCTCCGACCCGCACCTGCTGCTCTGGGTGCACGTCGCGGAGATCGACAGCTTCCTGCTCGCCCACCAGGTGTACGGCAAGCACCCCCTCGACCAGGCCGGCCGCGACCGCTACGTCGCCGAGACCGCCGAGGTCGCCCGCCGCCTCGGCGTGCTCGACCCGCCCACGACCGAGGCCGAGCTGGCCGAGGTGATCGACGGGTTCCGCGACGAGCTCCGGGCCACCCCGCAGGCACGCGAGGCGATCTCCTACCTGCTCTTCCGGCCGCCGCTGCCGCTGGCCGCACGGGCGCCGTACGGCGTGCTCGTGGCCGCGGCGATCGGGCTGATGCCGCGCTGGACGCGGTGGCCGCTGCGACTGCCCTGGCTGCCGGTGTCCGAGCGGACCGTCGTGCGGGCGCTGGGTGCACTGGCCACGGGCACGATCCGCTGGGCGATGACTCCGCCGGCCCGGTAGGAATCGGGTCGCGCCGAGCACCGCGAGTCGGTAGCCTCGCCCTTCCCCCACCCGACGACCGCGACCGCGGAGGCGCCTGCGTGTCTGCCCACGACGGGACCGAGTCAGAGCTCGGGGCCGAGCAGGAGCACCTCGCGGAGTCCCGTCGACAGCTCGCCCGGATGCGCGATCGCACCGAGTCGATGGACTCCGCAGCGGCCGGCGACTGGGTCAGTCGTGAGTATCTCGAGTCGACCTTCGCGCTGCGGATGAAGCAGCTCGCGGACGACCCCACGATCCCGCTGTTCTTCGGGCGCCTCGACATGGTCTCGACAACCTCGACCACCGAGGCCTCCGGGGCCGCCGGGGCCGCCGGGGCCGCCGGGGCCGCCGGGGCCGCCGAGAGCTTCCACATCGGCCGCCGGCACATCTCCGACCCGACCGGGGAGCCGATGGTCATCGACTGGCGGGCGCCGGTGAGCCTGCCGTTCTACCGCGCCAGTCGCACCGAGCCGATGGGCGTCGGCCTGCGCCGGCGCTACGGCTTCCAGCACGGCCGGCTCACGGCCTTCGAGGACGAGGACCTGGCCGCGGGCGAGGACGAGGACTACTCGGCCATCCTCGAGGCCGAGATCGAGCGGCCCCGGGTCGGCCCGATGCGCGACATCGTCGCGACCATCCAGCCCGAGCAGGACGTGATCGTCCGCTCCGACCTCTCCCGCTCGGTCTGCGTCCAGGGAGCACCGGGCACCGGCAAGACCGCGGTCGGCCTGCACCGCGCCGCGTACCTCCTCTACGCGCACCGCGAGCAGCTGACCCGCCAGGGTGTGCTCGTGGTCGGGCCGAACGCCAGCTTCCTGCGCTACATCCGCGACGTGCTGCCGGCCCTCGGCGAGATCGACGCGACCCAGTCGACGATCGGCGAGCTGGTCGCCCGGACGCTGCGCAGTGTCAACCCGCGCCTGGAGGTCCGGGGCGAGGAAGGGGCCGCCGTCGCGACCTTGAAGGGCGATCCCCGACTGGCGGAGGTGCTCCGCCGGGCACTCTGGTCCCACGTGACCACACCGTCCGAGGGGCTGGTCGTGCCGCGGGGCGCCCGACGCTGGCGGGTGGCGGCGTACGAGGCCGAGGAGCTGGTGGCGTCGCTGCGTCGTCGCGGAGTGCGGTACGGCGCCGCTCGGGCGATGGTGCCGCAGTCCCTGGCGCACCGGATCCTCGTCAAGATGGAGGACTCCGGCGACTCCCCCGACGACCGTGTGCAGGACGCCGTGGCCAGGAGCAAGCCGGTCAAGGACTACGCCGCGCGCATGTGGCCGGCGGTCGACCCCGCGCGACTGGTGTGGCGGCTGCTCAGCGACCCGGAGCTCCTCGCCGGCGCCGCCGAGGGCCTGCTCACCGCCGACGAGCAGGCGCTGCTGCTGTGGGACCGGCCGGCCAAGGCGCCGACCTCGGTGCGCTGGTCGCTCGCCGACGCGGTGCTGGTCGACGAGGCCGCGGACCTCGTGGAGCGGACGCCCTCGGTGGCGCACATCGTGGCCGACGAGGCCCAGGACCTCTCCCCGATGATGCTGCGCGCCCTCGCCCGGCGGTCCTCGACCGGCTCGCTCACCGTGCTGGGCGACCTGGCCCAGGCCACGACACCCTGGGCGACCCGCTCCTGGGCGGAGGCGCTCGGCCACCTCGGCAAGCCGGACGCCCACGTCGAGCAGCTGACCCGGGGGTTCCGGGTGCCCGGCGAGGTCATCGAGTACGCCGCCCGGCTGCTGCCGCACATCGCGCCGGACCTGGATCCCCCGACGTCGGTACGACGGTCCCGCGGCGAGCTGAGCGTGGTCTCGACGGGTTCGATGAGCGAGACCCTCGTCGAGACCGTCACCGCGGTGCTCGCCCGAGAGGGCTCGGTCGGGCTGATCGCGCCGGACGCGATCGTCGCCGGCCTCGCCGACGACCTGCGCGCCGCCGGGATCGGCTTCGCGGTGCTGGGCGAGGACGAGGCGACCGAGGGGGTCGCCACCGAGTTCGCCCGACATCTCGACCTGGTGCCCGCGAGCCTGGCCAAGGGCCTCGAGTTCGACCACGTCGTGCTGGTCGAGCCGGCCGCGATCGTCGCCGGCGAGCACGACCGGGTCACCGGGCTGCGCCGCCTCTACGTCTGCCTGACGCGGGCGGTGACCTCGCTCGCCGTACTGCACCGCCAGCCCCTGCCCGTCGAGCTCGGCCCGTCGAGCTCGGGGAATTGAGTCGTGGAATTGAGCAAACCCTGACGGTTTCTTGAGCGGGGCCTCGGCTCGGTCCTCCTACGATGGGGTGCCCGATCGGGAGCCTTCCGGCCCCGACACCTTCTCCCCCCCGGAGCCCGACACCATGTCCCAGCCCATCCGCCGCTCCAGCATCTCGCTGCTGGTCGTGCTGGGTCTGCTCGCCTCCCTGCTGCTCGTGCTGGCGCCGATCGACGGCGCCAGTGCCAGCGACTCGGGCAAGGTCCGCGGCAACATCTTCGGTAGCCAGGGCGGCAGCCCCAGGGTCAAGGTCTCCTGGTTCACCTCGGACTGGATGTTCCTCGGTGCCCGCAAGGCCTACGGCGGCGTCTACACGCTGACCCTGAAGCCCGGCACCTACTGGCTCCAGTTCACCGACCAGCGCCCCGCCTACGACGTCACCAAGTACGCGCCCACCGACGTGAAGGTGACCGTCCGCAAGAACGGCACCAGCGTCAAGAACGTCCAGATGCACCGCGGCGCCGCCATCACGGGCACCGTCTCGGCCGGCGGGAGGAAGGCGGGCGGCGCACGCGTCGTCGCCGCCAATGCCGCAGAGCAGTCGTTCACCGTCAAGGCGAACAAGGATGGCCAGTTCGCCCTCGGCGGGCTGCCGAACGGCAGCTACTCGGTCTTCACCTACGACCGCCACGGCGAGTGGGTCGGCAAGAGCGGCTGGGTCCCGCACGTCGTGGCCGGCAAGGCGTCCAACGTCGCGATCGGGCTCGACAGGCACGCCGGCGGGCTCCTGCTGGACCTGTATGCCGGCGGTCGGCAGCTCGACGGCCGGCCCTTCGTGACCGCCGTCAGCAGGAAGACCGGGCAGTTCTGGACCGCCCGGGCGACCCACGGCAGCGTCACGTTCGCGGGTCTCTACCCAGGCCGCTATCGCGTCGTGGTGCCCGGCGTCGGCGACTGGTTCGCCAGGGGCGGTGCGGTCAAGAAGGGCCGAGTCAAGCCCAACCGGGTGGCGTTCGGCAGCTTCGCGCTGACCAGGCACGGTGGCTGGGTCGAGGGCGACGTCGTCGACGGTGAGGCTCCCGCCTATCCGCTCAAGGGCGCCCAGGTCCTGCTCTTCGACGCCGACGGCGACCGGATCGGGAGCACGTCGACCGACGAGGACGGGCACTACCGCTTCGGCGGTCAGCTCAGGACCCAGCACGGCGTCGCCGTCGTCGTCGCCCCGGATCCCGGCTCGGGTGGCTGGATGCAGGGGCACCACTACTGCCAGTTCGACAGCACCGAGGTCGACGACGTCTCGATCTCGGTCGGCCAGGGCACCGACCTGGACCCCATCGGACTGCCGCACCGCGTCGCCGAGGGCACGCCGACCCAGTGCCTGCCGGCGTAGGCCGGGACCCCATGGACCTCGCCGCGCTGTGGCCACTGCCGGGCGGCACCGACGTCCGCGACCTGTTGCTGGCGGCGTACGCCGACCCCACCCGCGGCTACCACGACACCCGGCACCTCGCCGAGGTGCTGACGCGCATCGACGAGCTCGCGACGGCGGGCCGGTCGTTCGAGCTGGTGACGGTCCGGCTCGCCGCGTGGTTCCACGACGGCGTGTACGACGGCCGGCCCGGGGCCGAGGAGCGCTCCGCCGCGTGGGCCGAGCGCGCCCTGACCGCGCTCGGGCTGGACGCCGGGGTCGTGGCGGAGGTGGCGCGCCTGGTCCGGCTGACCGAGACCCACCGGCCGTCCGACTCCGACGCCGAGGGGTGTGCCCTCTCCGACGCCGACCTGGCAATCCTGGCGGCGCCCGCGGAGCGCTACGAGGGGTACGTCGCGTCCGTGCGCGGCGAGTACGCCCACGTCCCCGACGCCGACTTCGCCCTCGGCCGGGCCGCGATCCTCCGCGACCTGCTCGCCAAGCCGCACCTGTTCCACACGGCGCACGCCCGCGAGCACTGGGAGCCGACCGCGCGCGCCAACGTCGAGCGGGAGCTCGAGACGCTGGACCCTGCCGCCGGCTGAGTGCCTCGTCGACGGCGCGCACTTCCGTTCAATTTGTTGGGAAAGGCACCGGGTCGAGCTCGAACCGGTCGTTTTCCCAGCAATTGAACGAATGCGTGCGGCACCTTAGGTGCGGCCACCCTTACGGCGGCGCAGCCCGGCGCCGATCAGCCGCCGCACGAGCTCGCGCGAGGTGACGGGCTCGGCCCCGGCGGCGACGACCCGGTCGTACCACTCGGCGGGCACGTCGTAGTGGTCCCTGTCGAAGCCTCGCTCGGGGATGCCGATGACCCGGGCGAACGCGTGCAGCTCGTCGTACGACGTGTCGCTGGCCAGGTGCGACCACAGCCGGCCGTGCCCCGCCGCGTTCGGCGGGTCGATGAGCACCGTCACCCGGCGGACCCGAGGGCGCGCTGCACCGCGCTGTCGACCATCAGGCGCCAGGAGCGGACGTGGCCCGCGTCGACGTACGACTTGTAGGTGCCGCCGGGTCGCACCTGCCGCCCGAGGTGGAACTGGGACACGCCGGCCCGAACCAGCCAGGGCACGTGCTCGGCCAGCAGCCCGCCACCGGGCATCATCAGGGCGGCGTAGCGGGGGTCCGACCCGGCGATCGCGAGGAGGTCGTCGTAGCCGACCTCCATGCCCTGCGGCGACCCCGCCGAGCGGACCGCGACGAGGCCGGCCAGCCCGGTCAGGGCACGCCAGGCCCGCAACGGCTCGAGGGTCGCGTCGACGGCGCGGTGGAACGTCCACGGGACACCGGGCAGCCGGGAGGCGAGGTGGGTGCACACCTCGGTGTCGACCTCGAGGTTGCTGTCCAGGAAGCCGAACGCCAGGCCCGCGGCGCCGCAGCCCAGGTAGTCCTCGGCCAGACCGACCAGGCGGGTCAGCTCACCGCCGGTGGTCGTCCAGGAGTCGTTGAGGCGCAGCAGCACGAAGACGGGCAGCTCGGACTCGCGACAGACACCGGAGACGAGGGCGGGCTCGGGCGAGAGGGCGTCGCCGGCGCCGCCGTCCCCGACGAGGTGGAGGCGGTCGGCGCCACCCTCCTGCGCGCCCACGACGTCGCGCGGGCCGAGGACCGTCACCTCGAGGAGCGGGTCTCCCATGACCTGACTGTAGGGCGGCACGCGGCGGGGTGGACGGAGGCGCGTCGATGCCGTCGCCTTGCCTGCGGGGCATGATGGGAGGCGTGGACGACACCCTGCTGTTCGACGCTCGCGCCCGGGTGCTGGCCGACCTCGTGGCGCGGCACCAGGCCACCCCGGCAGCCGTGTCCGTCCTCGAGGACGCCGTGTCCGACCGCAAGTGGTGGGCCGAGCAGTGGCCCGAGGGCGCGGTGTACGTCGCCGGACTGGTCGCCCAGGACGTCCAGGACGCCCTCTTCGAGACCGTCGGCCGCTGGCCGGTCTGCCTGAGCTGCGGCGGCGCGCCCGTGCACGCGCTCTACATCCAGCCCGACCTGGGCGGCCCGGACCCGACGTGGGTCTGCGAGGAGACCGGCGAGCCGGTCGCGGCGCTGGGGCTGCTCAGCTCTCCTGGCCCAGCTGCACCC
>JAOPYB010000368.1 GCA_025964835.1 Nocardioides sp.
GCCACGCGGTCATCGACCTCTTCGAGGAGATGCGGGCCGTCGAGCTCGACGAGCGGCTCGCCACCCGGCAGCGCGGGCACTGGTCGGGCGCGGAGCTGCTCGAGGCCGCGACCGTCACCGGTCACGACAGCCTGGGCTTCGAGCAGGCGGGCCGGATCGCCGTCGGCCAGCGCGCGGACCTCGTCACGATCGACACCACGACCCCCCGCACCGCCGGGACTGGGGCGGACGAGAACACCGCTGTCTTCGCGGCCGCCGCGGAGGACGTCACCCAGGTGATGGTCGACGGGCGGGTCGTCGTACGACAGGGTGACCGGCATGAGATCGGCCGCGAGCTCGACGAGGTCATCGGCGCCCTGTGGAAGGCGGTGTAGTGGTCAGCACGCTCCTCACCGACATCGGCGAGCTGGTCACCAACGACCCCGCGCGCGACGGCCTGCTCGGAGCGATCGCCGACGCGGCGATGGTCCTGGAGGGGGCGCACGTCGCCTGGGTCGGTGCCGCGGCGGACGCCCCGGACGCGGACGAGCGGATCGGCCTCGGTGGCCGCGCGGTCCTGCCGGGATTCGTCGACAGCCACAGCCACCTGGTCTTCGCCGGCGACCGGGCACCGGAGTTCGCGGCGCGGATGGCGGGGGAGAGCTACACCGCGGGCGGGATCCGGACGACGGTCGCGGCGACCCGGGCCGCCACCGACGAGCAGCTCACCAGCCACGTGGCGCGGCTGGTGGAGGAGATGCGGCGCCAGGGCACCACCACGGTCGAGATCAAGAGCGGCTACGGGCTCACCGTCCTCGACGAGGCGCGCAGCCTCGCCGTCGCGCGGCAGTTCACCGAGGAGACGACGTTCCTCGGCGCCCACGTGGTGCCCGAGGGCACGACCGTCGAGGAGTACGTCGAGCTGGTCACCGGGCCGATGTTGGCCGCGGCCGCGCCGTACGCCCGCTGGGTCGACGTCTTCTGCGAGCGCGGCGCCTTCGACGGTGACCAGGCACGCGCGGTGCTGACCGCGGGCGCGGCCGCCGGGCTCAGGGGGCGGCTGCACGCCAACCAGCTCGGCCCGGGACCGGGCGTGCGCCTCGCCGCCGAGCTCGGGCTGAGCGCCGTCGACCACTGCACCTACCTGGAGCCGGCGGACGTCGACGCGCTCCGGGACTCCGGCACGATCGCCACGCTGCTCCCGGGTGTGGAGTTCTCCACCCGGCAGCCGTACCCCGACGCGCGGCGGCTCCTCGACGCCGGCGTCCGGGTGGCGCTCGCCAGCGACTGCAACCCGGGGTCCTGCTTCACCAGCTCGCTGCCGTTCTGCATCGCGATGGCCGTCCGGGAGATGGGGATGACCCCGGCCGAGGCCGTCCACGCCGCCACCGCGACGGGTGCCGCCGCCCTCGACCGCTCCGACGTCGGCGCGCTCGTCCCCGGCATGCGAGCCGACCTGATGGTCCTCGACGCCCCGTCCCACGTGCACCTCGCCTACCGCCCCGGCGTCCCCCTCGTCGCAGGCGTCTGGGTCGCCGGCCGCCCCTTGTAACTGAGCGATGCAAGCGAGAGAGGCGCCTAAGGCACCCCCGGGGAACCGGAGGCGGAGATAAGGCAGTTGCCCGATGTGGGTGGCTACCTCAGTCGGCGAACCTCGTCTCACCAACGAGGAGCTGAGGAGCCCACATCATGTTCGAGAACAGCAACCCCTTCCTGCAGTCGGAGATCGACTATCGCCAGGACCGGATCCGGTCGAGCGTGGTCAAGCGCGAGGACCGCCACCCCCGCTTCCCGCGGGTACGGCGCGCGACGTCCACCGACACCGTCCGCTGAGCGATGAGCAGCAATCAGGTGGACGCGCACGGGATCATGGTCGGCGTGGCAGGACACACGAGCCGGACCCTGGTCGGACGAGACGCCGAGCTGACGGAGCTGTTGACGTTGCTCGGCGTCCGTCCCGCGTCCGTGCCCACGCCCGCGCCCGCGCCCGCGCCCCAGCGCAAGCACGAGCACGGCCACGACCAGCGCGAGTCGACCTCACTCCTCCTCTCGGGCGACGCCGGCGTCGGCAAGACCCGCCTGCTGACCGAGCTGCGTGACGTCGCGTTCACCGAGGGCTGGCAGGTCTTCGCCGGCCACTGCCTGGACTTCGGCGACAGCGCCCTGCCCTACCTGCCGTTCTCCGAGGTCCTCGGCCGGATGGCCACCGACCTCCCCACCGTCGTCGACACCGTCGCCGGCGCTCATCCCGCCCTCGCCCGACTCCAGCCCGGGCGCCGCGTGATGAGCGCCGACGAAGGTGCCGAGCGGTCCGCGCTCGACCGCGGCGACCTCTTCGAGGCCGTGCACGCCCTGCTCGAGGCCGCCGCCGAGGCGGCCCCGCTCCTCCTCGTCATCGAGGACACCCACTGGGCCGACCAGTCGACCCGCGACATGCTGAGCTTCCTGTTCGCCCGGCCGTTCGTCGGCCCGGTCGCCGTCGTGGCGTCGTACCGCTCCGACGACCTGCACCGCCGCCACCCGCTGCGCCGCCAGGTCGCCGAGTGGTCCCGGATCCGCGGCGTGGACCGGCTCCAGCTCTCCCCGCTGTCCGCGACCGACGTGCGCACGCTGATCGCCGAGCTCGGTGACAGCCTCGCCGAGCACGAGATCGCGGACATCGTCAGCCGCGCCGAGGGCAACGCGTTCTTCGTGGAGGAGCTCGTCGGCGCCGCCTCCGGGCCCGGCCGCTGGGTGCCCGACGACCTCGCCGACGTGCTGCTCGTGCGTCTCGACCGCGTCGACGACGCCGCCCGCCAGGTGGTGCGGACCGCGAGCGTCTCCGGCCGCAAGGTCTCCCACGACATGCTCGCCGCGGCGTCCGGGCTCACCGAGCCGCAGCTCGACGAGGGCGTGCGCCAGGCCGTCGAGATGAACGTCCTCGTCGCGACCGACGGCCGGTACGCCTTCCGGCACGCGCTGCTCGGCGAGGCGGTGTACGACGACCTCCTGCCCGGCGAGAGGGTCCGCCTGCACGCGGCGTACGCCCAGGCGCTCGGCGACGGGCGGGCCCGCGGCACCGCGGCCGAGCTGGCCCGGCACGCCCGGCTCGCCATGGACCTCGGCACCGCGTTCAGCGCGAGCATCCAGGCCGGCAACGAGGCCCGGGCCGTCGGTGGACCCGACGAGGCGGCCCAGCACTATCAGCAGGCCCTCGAGCTGCTCGCCGACCCGCGGCGGGCGGCCGACGTGGACTTCGACCTCTCCAAGCTCGTGGTCGCCACCGCCGAGGCGCTGATCTCCAGCGGCCACCCGGAGCGGGCGGCCGCCGTCGCGCGCGAGCAGCTGGAGCGGCTCCCGGACGACGCTCCCTCGGCATGGTTCGCCCGGATGCTCGCGATCCGCGCCACCGCGCTCACGGTCATCGAGTCCGACGTCGACCCCGCCGCCGTCTCCGCCGAGGCGCTGGCCCTGGTGCCCGACGACGCGGCCGGGCTGCGCGCCAAGGTGCTCGGCATCCACGCCCGGGCCCTGATGTCGATGGGCCGCTACGAGGAGGCCCAGGCGGTCGGTCTGGACGCCCTCGAGGTGGCCGAGCGCCTCGACCTCAACGAGCTCGCCTCCGACGCGATCACCACGCTGAGCGGCCTGAAGAAGGCCGGCCCCAAGGAGGCGCTCCGCGCCGCCCTGGAGGACGCCGTCGGCCGCGCCGTGCGCGCCGGCGCGCTCGAGGCCGAGCTGCGGGGACGCTGGATGCTGGGCCGGTCGTACGAGGACTGGGCCGAGTTCGAGGAGACCGAGCGCTGGTTCCGCAGCGGGATCCAGCGCGGGACCGAGGCCGGCGTCCCGTGGGCGCCGTACGCCTTCGAGGCCCGCTGGAAGCTCGCCTGGGCGCTGGTCATCCAGGGCGACTGGGACGGCGCTCTCGCCCTCTGCGACGTCCGCGACCAGGCGCCGCCGCCGATCCCGAAGGCCCTGCTCGAGAGCGTGCGCCTCACCGTCGAGTTCGCGCGCGGCGCCGACGTGTCGGCCGCGCTCGCCGCGCTGCGGCGCTTCTGGCCCCGCGAGGGTGGCGTGGCCATCCATGCGGCGGCCGTCGGGATCCGGCAGGCCGCCCGGCGCGGCGACCCGGCCGCCGTGCTCGTGGCGTACGACGACGCGGTCCAGGTGCTGACCCGCATCTGGCACGAGTGGTTCAGCGCCCGCATCCGGCTGGCCGCGATCGCGATCGAGTCGCTCGTGGCCTGCCTGCCGGGCATGTCCGCGGCCGAGCGGGCGACGTACCTCCAGCACGCCGAGCGGCTGCACGGCGACGGGCACACCGTCCTGGACCGCTACACCGACCCGTCCGGATTCTGGGGCCCGGAGGGCCGGGCCTGGGTGCAGCGCCTCGACGCGCAGCTGCTCCGGATGCGCTGGCTGGTCGGCACCGACGCGCCACCGCTGGACGTGCTCGTCGGCACCTGGCGCGAGGACGCCCAGCTCTTCGAGGACTTCGGCGAGGTCCACGAGCTGGCCCGGTCGCGCACCGCCCTGGCCGGGATCCTGCGCGCCAGCGGCGACCTGGTCGCCGCCCGCGAGCTGGGCGACCTGGCCCGCGAGACCGCGCACCGGCTGGAAGCCCAGCCGCTCCTCGACGAGCTCCGTGCCCTGGGGTCGACGGCTGCCCGCGGCGACGCCGCCTCCGACACGCTCACCACCCGGGAGGCGGAGATCCTCGCCCTGGTCGCCGAGGGCCGGTCCAACGGCGAGATCGGCAAGCAGCTCTTCATCAGCGCGAAGACGGTCTCCGTGCACGTCTCCAACATCCTCGGCAAGCTCGGCGCCTCCGGCCGCACCGAGGCCGCCGCCATCGCGCACCGCCGCGGCCTGATCGGCTGACCGGCACCGCGCGGGCGGGTTAGCCTTCGAGCTCACCCCACGTCTTCGCCGGCGAGAGGAGCCACGATGCCGCGAAGCAGCCCCGCCTTCCTCGACGTCGCCTCCCTCACGCTCCCCGGTCTCTACGGTGCCGTCGCCCTGCTGGCCGTGGTCGGCGGCCTGCGCGACGGTGAGGGGTCCACGCCGCGGGGCCTCGCGGCCCTCCTGACCGCTGCCGTCCTGCTCGCGCTGACCGTGCTCGTCTGGCGAGGGCGGGCCAGGACGTTCGTCCCGGGCGGCCTCGCGCTGCTTGCCGCGGCCCTCGCCGCGTCGTCCGTCGCCGGCCCGCTCTCGCTGCTGACCCTGCTGCCGGTGGCCTGCCTCGTCGTCCACGGTGGGGACCTCCTCGGCCGCCGGATCCGCGCCCACGACGCCGCTCACGACCCCCGGCTCGACCGGCTCGGCACGGGCTGAGGCGGGGCACACCATGGCCGGGCTGATCTACGCCGCAATCGCCTCGCTCGACGGGTACGTCGCCGACACCGACGGCGACTTCGGGTGGTGCGCCCCCGACGAGGAGGTGCACGCCGCCGTCAACGAGCTGGAGCGCCCCATCGGCACCCACCTCTACGGCCGGCGCATGTACGACGTTCTCCAGGTGTGGGACACCATGGACACCGGCTCGGAGCCGCCGGTGATACGCGACTTCGCGCAGATCTGGGGTGCCGCGGACAAGATCGTCTACTCCCGGACCCTCGAGACGGTGTCCGGCGCACGGACCCGCATCGAGCGGGAGCTCGACCCCGACAAGCTGCGGCGGCTCAAGGCCACGTCGACACGCGACCTCAGCATCGGCGGACCGGAGCTCGCAGCGGTCGCCCTGCGCGCCGGGCTGGTGGACGAGCTCCACCTGTTCCTGGCCCCGGTCGTGGTGGGCGGCGGCAACCCCGCGCTGCCCGACGGGCTCCACCTCGACCTCGAGCTGGTCGGCGTGCGCCGCTTCGCCAGCGGCTTCGTCCACCTGCACCACGCGGTGCGCAGACCCTAGCGCGTGTCTTCCGCGTCGGGAGTCTGCGTCGACTCGTGACGCGTCTCCTCGGGGTGCGCCGTGCGGTCGTCGGACTCCTCCAGGATCGCCTCCGCCTGGGCGCTCGGGTCCTCGCTGCCCGCCGCCTGCTCCTCCGGCAGCAGCTCGGCGCGTCGTTCGATCCGCTCGTGATCGGGATTCTCGCTCATGTCCCGAACGTACAGCCGGGCCCGCCGGAGGCGCTGGGGTGCTCGGGCACAATCGGCGCGTGAGCACCGCACCCCCCGACTTCCGCTGCGCGGCCGCGAGCCTGACCGACGATGAGCCGATGGCGGGGACCGCGCCGACGGACGTGGCCTGGCTGCTCGTGGAGCACGCCGGGTCGTGGGGTCGTCAGGCCGTCGCCGAGAGCCGGCTCCCCGAGGAGGTGCGCGACTTCCTCGCCGGCCTCGACGGCGTCCGGGTCCAGCTCATCCGGCGGCACGGGGGCGTCAGCGGTCCCGGCGTCCGCGTCTTCGCCGCCCACCTCGGTGCCACCGCCCGGGTCTGGACGACCGTCCTCCCCGACGTGCGCGAGCTGTTCGACCTCGACGTCGCCGCCCTGGTCGCCGGCGCCGACCTCGACCTCACGCCGCACGACGCGCCGCTGTGGCTCGTCTGCACCAACGGCCGCCGTGACCTCTGCTGTGCCGCGCTCGGCCGGCCCGTCGCCTCGGACCTCGCGGCCCGCTGGCCCGAGGCCACCTGGGAGACGACCCACCTCGGCGGCCACCGCTTCTCCGGCACCCTGCTCGCCCTGCCGACCGGGGTGGCCCTCGGGCGTCTCGACCCGCAGAGCGCGGTCGCGGCCTGCCACGACCTCGAGGCGGGCCGGGTTCCCGTCGCCCACTCCCGGGGTCGTGCGGGCCTGGCGCCGCGCGCCCAGGTCGCCGACCTGCACCTGCGCCGCGAGCTCGACCTGGTCGGGACAGGAGCCCTGACCGGGCACCGGGTGGAGGGCGACGACGTCGCGGTCAGCACGGGGGACGCGACCTACGTCGTGCAGGTGACCGAGTCGCTCGGCCAGCCGCGGCGGCAGAGCTGCGCGGACCTCAAGACCAAGCCGGCCGGTGTGTACCGCGTCGTGGCCTGGGTACGTCAGGAGCGCTGACGGCCCACCCGCCCACCTTGTCGCGTGGGAGCGGCCGCAGCAGACTGAAAGGAACCGCTCCACCGGAACGGCTCCGTCACATCGGACACAGGAGGACGCATGACCACGACGCCCGAAGAGCCCCTGAACGACGACGACATGACCACGAGCGGTGCGGGCTCGACGCCCCCCGCCGGTGACGCGGACGGCACGGACGGCGGCGACGCCGACGGCACCGACGGCGACGCGACGGACACCACCGACGGGGACGCGTCCTGAGCGCACTCGACCTGCTCAGCGGCGACGCCCAGACCTTCCTCGCGAAGGTCTGGGCGTCGTGCGTGCACCTGCACCGCGCCGACCCCGAGGACCTGGTCGGCCTGTTGTCGATGGACGACGCCGACACGCTGCTCACCTCTTCGGCGATCCGTATCCCCAGCATCCGGATCGCCCAGGACGGCTCGGTGCTGCCCGAGGCGTCGTACACCCGCACCGCGACGCTCGCCGGCAAGCCCCTCGGCGGGCTCGTCGACGCCCGCAAGGCGCTCGCGCTGTTCGACGGCGGGGCCACGATCGTCTTCCAGGGCCTGCACCGCTACTGGCCGCCGCTGACCCGCCTCATCGCCGAGCTCGAGCTCGAGCTCGGCCACCCGTGCCAGGCCAACGCCTACCTCACGCCGCCCGGCGCCCAGGGCTTCGCGGTCCACTCCGACAGCCACGACGTCTTCGTCTTCCAGACCGCCGGCTCCAAGCAGTGGGAGGTGC
>JAOPYB010000400.1 GCA_025964835.1 Nocardioides sp.
TCCAGAAGCCGCCCAGCCACTCCTTGGACTCGGCGAACGGACCGTCGGTGACGATCGGCTCGGCGCCGGTGGCGTCCACGGTGGAGGCCGACTCGATCGGGTGCAGGCCGCCCGCGAACACCCAGGCGCCCTCCGCCATCAGCTTCTCGTTGAAGGCCCCGACCGCGTCGAAGATCGGCTGCATCTCCTCCGGCGACAGCTGCAGTGCCGGGTCGTCGGGAGTGTGGTGCACGGAGAGCAGGTACTGGGTCATGGTGTTCCTCCTGGTCGAGCCCGTCGCCGGGCGGTAGCGGTGGCCGAGCGGGCTGCGGGGCAGCCGCTCGACACCTCCACGAACGAAGAGCCGGCGATACGACACTTCTCCGCGAGAAACTTTCTACCCTGTCCAGATGACGGCTCCCGCGTTCCGACTCTCCTCCACCGTGCTCGGTACGTCGGACCCGCGCGGCCTGGCGTCCTTCTACCGCGAGCTCCTCGGCTGGGAGGTGCGCGACGACCAGGACGGCTGGGTGGTGCTCAAGCCCGCCGACGGCGGGACCGGGCTCTCCTTCCAGCGCGAGGACAACCACGTGCCGCCGACGTGGCCACCGGCCCCGGGCGAGCAGCAGATGCAGGCCCACCTCGACATCGGGGTCGGCGACCTCGCCACCGGGGTGCAGCGCGCCCAGTCGCTCGGTGCCACGCTCGCGTCGTACCAGCCCCAGGACGACGTCCGGGTGCTGCTCGACCCGGCCGGGCACCCGTTCTGCCTCTTCCAGTGGGCCTGAGCGACGTCCCGGGGTGCGGCCATGACCGACTGGGCCCCGAGCTGCACCGGGACAACGTGGCGGCGCTGGGCCGCCCGCCGGAGGGCCTCTGGCGACCCGTGCTCGTGGCCCTCGCGCCCCGGATGCTCTCCGGTGCCCCGGCGGAGGTGACGTGCGGCGACCTGAGGGTCGGCGCGGGCGGCCCGCCGGTCGAGGTGTCGCCGTACGAGCTCTTCCGGTCGATGTCCTCCCGCCGCTCGCGCGCCCGATGCTGGCCTGGGGTGCGCCCGCCCTCGACGCCGAGCTGCTCGACGGGCTCTGCGTCTTCGGTCCCCGCGAGGACGACCAGCCCGTCCCCGAGTGACCGCCGCCCTCCGCGCCCTCCTCGCGCCTCCTCGCGCCCTCCCGTCGTTCGGGCCCGTCATGGGCGGCCGGAACGTACCCTGAGGACGTGCTCCCGTCCTTCGGCCCGCGCGCCCGCGTGCTCGTGACGCTGGCCGCCGTCCTGCCCGCCCTCACGCTGGCCGGCGCCGCGTCGGGGACCGCCGGAGGGTCCGAGGGTTCCGGGGGCTCCAGCAGCCTCGCCGCCCTCGTCGCCCCGGTCGTCGTCCCCGTCGTCGCTCGGGGTCCGCACACCGGCGCGCGGGCGAAGGACCCCCGCCGGACCCGCGGGCTCTTCGTCGACCCGTTGATGCCGGCCGCCAACCAGGACGCGGTCTACGCGACGGCCTTCGGCAGCAGGGCGCAGGCGCTCTGGATCATCCCCGAGGCCTACCCGAGCGCGTCGGTCCGCGGCACCGTGCGTGAGTACACGAAACGCGCCCTCGACGCGAAGAAGACGCCGATGCTCACGGTCTACGGGATACCGGGCCGCGACTGCGGCGGCGCCTCGTCCGCGGGCTCGCTGCAGACGGCCGCCCAGTACCGGGCCTGGATCCGCCGGATCGGCAAGGGGCTGGCGAAGCAGAAGGCGATGGTGGTGCTCGAGCCGGACGCCCTACCGTTCTTCGGCAGCGACGCGCCCTGCGACGGCAAGCCGGCCGACTGGCTCGGGATGCTCCGGTTCGCCAGCAAGACCCTCAGCGCGTCCGGCGCCTGGGTCTACCTCGACGCCGGCCATTCCAACTGGACGCCCTACGACAACCGTCCGGGGCTCCTGAAGAAGGCCGGCATCCGCTACGACCGGGGCTTCAGCACCAACGTCTCGAACTTCCGGCGCACGACCGACGAGAAGGCGTACGCCGCCACCATGCTGCGCGGCCTGCGCAGGCTCGGGGTCCACGGCAAGCACTTCGTCGTCGACACCTCGCGCAACGGCGCGACACCCGCCGACGACCAGGTCCTCAACCCGTACTGGGCCCGGGTCGGGAAGCGGCCGAGGCTCGTCTTCCAGGGTGCGTTCGACGGCACCCTGTGGGTCAAGCACCCGGGCGAGTCCGACGGCGAGGTCAACGGCGGCCCGCCGTCCGGCCGGTGGTGCGACTTCCTCGGTGACCGGCTGCTCGCCCGGTCCGAGTCCTCGACCTGCGGCTGAGGCGTCCGTCCGTTTCCGGGTCTCGTTGGCCGCGTCTGCCCCTGATTCACCATGAGATGTAGGTGAAGCGTCGCTTCTCACGGCGAACTCACCATGAGAAGTGACGCTTCGTCTGCTTCACCTGGTGAAGCGGAACCAAGATGCGGGGCTCGCGGTCGCGCTACACGACTGCTGAAGCTGCCGAGACGATCGGGACGAGGAGACCGATCAGCGAGCGTTCTCGCGCAGGGTGGCGCCCCGGGCACCACGGACCGTGAGGGCGGCGCTGGCGAGCGCCACGGCACCGAACAGGACGGCCGCGAGCCCGCTGAGGACCGCGAGGCGCTGCCCGTCGATGGCCGCCACCAGGGCGGGGGTGGTGAGGTCCTCGACGAAGCCGAGCGTGACGGTGCGCAGCACGACGTACTGCGCGAGCGTGCCGGCGGCGAGCCCGGCCACGGCGGTCCCGCCGAGCACGACGACGAACTCCCGCAGCACCGACGACATGACCGCGCGTCTGGAGACGCCGACGACGCGCAGCGCGGCCGCGTCCCGCCGGCGTGCGGGCAGCTGGACCGCGGTGCTGACGAAGAGCCCGGCGAGGGCCATCAGCAGCACCAGCGCGGCGACGACGGCGTAGAGCCGCAGGGCGAGGGCGTACGCCGTCTGGTCGAGGGCGTCCTTCTGTGCGGCGAGGGTGGTGCTCACGGACGCGCCCTTCTCGCGGAGGCCGTCCCGGATGGCGCTGGGGGTGTCACTGCGGGCGAGGACGTAGACCGGTGCCGCCTGGTCGTAGAGGGTGCGGTCCGTCGTGACCATCGTGTAGTCGATGAGCAGCCCCAGCGGTCCCAGCAGCGGCACGCTCCCGGCGGTGAGCACCGGGTCGACCGCGAAGCTCGACGCGCCGGACGTGACGGCCCCGGCGCGCGCCTCGGTCTCGGCATCGGCCCCACGGATCACCGGCAGGGCGGCCGGGATGGCACCGGTCGCGACCTGGGCGATCATCGGTGTGTCCCCCGAGGCCACGGACACCAGCAGACCGGACGCGTCCACGGAGACCCCGGTGATCTGGCCGGGGTAGGACGCGTCCGGCGCGATCAGCCAGCCCGCGTCCTCGAAGGCGCCACTCACGGGACGGCCGTCGATGTCGAACGAGCTGACCAGCACGTCGCCTGTCATCAGCATCCGCTGGGCGGCCGGCGCACCGAGCGTGAGGCCCTCGAGGGTGCAGCCGCTCCGGCAGAACGGGACGGCCCCGTGCTGGGTGCTGACGCCGGCCGGGAACGGGCCGAGGTAGAGGTCGCGGGTCCGCCCGTCGGGGGCGCCCAGCCGCACCCGCGCGTCGAGGTCCTGGTCGGTGGTGGCCCGGTTGTCGAGCGTCACGGCGAGCTCGGTGCCGGTCGCGGTGGGGACCTTGCCCTGGACGGAGATCAGGTCGGCGACCTGGGCCGCGGAGACGCCGGGCGTCCACTGGTCCTGCCAGGCGGCGACCCGGGCCAGTCTCGGCGCGTCGACCACGGTGAGCAACGGCCCCTGGGTGCCGACCGTGCTCGCGGCCATGAGGTACTGCCCGTCCGGGTCGAGGCGATGGGTCAGCGCCACGGTCTCCTCGAGCGTCAGCGCCGAGGTCCAGACGACGTCCGCCGGCGCAACGGTGGCGGCGACACTCTCCCGCCACGCCCCGGCCGACTGGAAGACGCCGGCGCCGAAGACGCAGATCGCGATCGCCGCGGTCACCGGCAGGATGATGAGGGTGCCCTCCTGGCGCCGGCTGATCGCGCGGGAGGCGACGAAGCTGGGGATCGAGCGCGACCGGCGGCGCCTGGTCCACCAGGTCGCGGCGCTCGCGGTCAGCCGGGTGGCGGCGATGCCCGCGACCACGGCGAGCAGCACCGGCAGGATCAGGTCGGTGACGTCGGGGTCGCCGGGCTTGCCCGCCGACAGCTTGCTGACCAGCACCGCGACGGCGGCGGCGACGAGGACCAGCTGGATGATCAGCGCGGCCCGCGAGGACTGCCGCGGCCGTCGCACGCCGGTCAGCTGCTCGGAGAGCGAGACCCGCAGGACCAGGCCGACGGCGAGCACGGCGACGACGGCCGCCGCGAGGACCACGCCCAGGCCGGCCAGCGCGGCCTCCCACGGCAGCGGGAGCGGCAGGCCCGGGGCGAGCCACCAGCGGGTCAGCCCGAGCCCCATCGCGACGCCGAGCACGCCCCCGGCCGGGACCGAGAGGAGGAGCAGCGCGAGTGGCTCGGAGAGGCCGAGGGACCACATCTGCCGACGTGACAGGCCCCGCAAGGAGGCGAGCGCCAGTTCCGGCAGCCGAAGGTCGGCGGCCGCCATCAGCAGTCGCAGCAGCAGGGCCAGGGCGACGAGCACGAGGGAGATCACGGCCGGCGTGATGGAGGCACGGGCGGTGTCCTGCTGGGCCCGCGTCTGGGCCACGATCGCGGAGAGGTCGTTGATCGAGTCGCCCTTCAGCCGGCCGCCCTCGACCTGGGCCTTCGGGGCATCGAGCGTCGCGGCGACCCGCTCGGCGCCCTCGACGATGTCGGGAGTGACGTCGGGCGGGACCGTGAGCCGCCGGTCCACCCGCACGTGCCAGAGGTGCGTGGAGAGGTCGTCGAAGGCCTCCGGGACGGTGACCAGCGGCGCGGGCAGGTACGGCGTCGTGCCGTCGCGGTTCGTGTGCGGTGGGATGCTGACGAACCGGGTGAGGTCGAACCAGAAGTCCTCCTGGCCGGCATCGGGCACCCGGTAGGTGCCGACGATCGTCACCTTGCCGAGGAAGCCGAACGAGATCGTCTGGCCGACCGTGCTGCCGGTGAAGTCCAGGTCGCCGGCCAGCATCAGGGCCTCGCCCGGCTTGCTCGGACACGTGCCCTCGACGTCCAGGTGCTGGCAGGCGTCGGTCCGTGCGGTCGTGCGCCACTCGCCGCCGTAGGCGTCGGACAGGCTGGAGAGCAGGGTGGTCTGGGGTGCGGCGAACGGCCCGTCGATCCCGTGCACCGCCGCGGCCGCCGCCGCCTGGGCCCGGACGGCATCGCTGCCACCGGACGGCTCCAGGTCCCAGCTGAGGCCGGTGAGCCGGTTGGACGCGTCGTCCAGCCGGGTCACGAGGTAGGAGTTGGTGACGGCCACCTGGAAGATCGGGCCGAGCACGGCCGACCCCAGCGCGAGCGCGGTCAGCAGCACCGAGCCGGCGGACAGGAGGGCGCGCGAGCGCAGCCCCCGGAGGACGGTGGCGAACATCGTGCCGGGCCCGCTCATGCGGCACCCTCCTCACGCAGGATCGCGGGCCCGCTCCGGTCGGGCTGGATGGCGCGGCCTCGGCCGCTGACGACCAGGACCACGACGGCCACGAGGACGGCGGCCACGACCACGGGGCCGAGGGCGACCCCGGTGCGCAGCGGCACCGCGTGCACGGGGACGGTGACGAGGGCGAGGTGCGCGAGCAGGAGGCGTACGGCGACCGCGGCGCCCGCCACGGTCGCCAGCACCGCGGCGGCGGCGAGCCAGCCGACCTCGACCCGGGCGGACCGACGGAGCTGAGCCGTCGAGACCCCGACCACGCGCAGCGACGCGACCTCACGACGCCAGACGGCGCGCTGCCGCGCCACGCCGGCGAACAGCACGAGCAGAGCGGCAAGCAGGCAGAAGACGGCCATCAGCGCGTAGACCCGGGCCTGCGCGGCTCCGGTCTCGGCGGCCGTCGTCCGGTCCACCGAGGCCAGCGTGACCGCGGCCGTGCCGGCCCGGTCGGTGAGCGCGGACCGGACGTCGGCCGGGGTGTCGCTGCGGGCCAGCACCATCACCTGGGCCGCCGGGACGGTCGGCGGGGCCCCGGCCGCGGCCGAGGGCAGGTCGGCCAGCAGGCCGTCCGCCTCCACGAGCGGCAGCGCCGGCAGCCGGCCCAGCACGTCGGCCGGGCGCTCGTCGCCCCCGGTGGAGTCGAGCAGCGGCGAGCCGTCCCACGTGGCGGTGTCGGTGGCCAGGACCGGCAGCGTCCCGGTCGTGCCGACCGGGACGGCGGTGAGCGGGCGGGCGGTCGCGACGGCGAGCAGGCCCTCGTCGGACACGACGGGGCCGCCCGGCAGCAGCGTCCCGCGGAAGTTGCGGGGCTCGAACTCCGGCTTCCAGCCCTGGGCCAGCACGTCGACGTTGCCGAGGTCGAGGCCGGTGAGGACCCACGGCAGCGTGGTGTCACCGGGGCTGCGCGACAGCGTGATGCCGGTGACGACGCAGCCGTCCCCGGCGCAGCCGGTCACCGGCGACGTCGTCGTGACCGCGGCACCGGACGGGTCGATCTCGAGCCGCAGCCGGGCGACCCGGTCGGTGGTGCCGGCGCGGTAGGCCACCCGCACCACGGGTCGCATCACTCCGGACCGACGCGCGCTGACGCCCTGGACCGTCGCGCGCAGCCGGCGCCCGGTCGCGATCGAGGAGTCGCCGGAGGACAGGTCTGCGATGTGGCTGGTCGCGCCCGCGGCCGCGGTGCCGGCCAGGAAGTCGCCCACGACGCGGTCGTAGCGCGATGTGTCGAGGAAGGCCCGCCGGGCGACGACGCTGCCCTCGCCGGGGATGAGCACGGCGGCCATCAGCCACCGGCCGTCCGGGTCGAGCTCCTCCGTGAGGGCCAGCGCCCCGACCGCGTCCGTGCCGTCGAGCGCGACCTGGAGGGGGGCGCCGACGCGCAACCGGGCGGTGTCGTCGGTCCACGTGTTCACCTGGGTGGCGGCGGTGACGGACAGCGCCGCCACGACACAGGCCGCCACCAGGATGCGGATCGGGGTCGCCGCGTCGGCGACCCGCGCCAGCCGGCGTACGGCGAGGAAGCCGGCGAGCGAGCCGCGCGCCGTACGACCCACGGCGGCCCGGGCGCCCAGCCGGATCAGCCAGACCACGAGCTGCCCGACCGCGAGGCCGACGAGCGCCGGACCGGCGAGCACCAGGACGTCGGGGTCGGTGCCCGCGACGCCGCTGCGGTAGACCGCGACGACCGCCGCGACGATCACGAGGACGTTGGCGAAGACCGCCGCCGTGGAGGCCGCGCGCGGGCGGGCGGCGATGCTGACCTGCTCGGAGAGCGGCTCGCGCAGGGCGCCGGCCATGCCGAAAAGGACGGCGGCCAGGCCGACCGCCACGATCGCGGCGCCGGCGAGCAGCGCGCTCACGCCGGGCAGTGCCGCGGCCGTGTCGACCCAGAGCCGGGACGCCAGCCAGGAGCCGGCGGCGCCGAGCACGATGCCCACGACCCCGCCCAGGACCAGCACGAGCAGCGGCTCGACGGCGAGCAGCGTGTAGAGCTCGCGGCCCTGGAGCCCGCGGAGCCGGCTCATCGCGATCTCGGCCCGGCGCGCCGAGGCGAGCTCACGACCGGTGGCCGGGACGGCGACGGCACCGAGCAGCAGGAGGGGTACGGCGAGCATCGGCGACGTGCCCGCGCTCTGTGCGAAGCCGATCACGGTGACGGCGCCCGCGACCACCACGACGGTGAGGAGCAGCAGCGGCAGCAGCGTCCCTCGCCGGGACCAGGCGCCCCGGAGCGTGCGGGTCATGCAGGGTCGCTCGCGTCGGTGTCGCCGGACGACGGTCGCCGGAACGCCGCGTCGTCCTCGCCCATCCGGTGCCGGGGCAGCGTGAGCGCCTGCGGCTCGAAGATCGGCACCGGGGCCGGCTCGGGGCCCGTCTCGGCGGCCGCGGGTGCTGCCGGCTGCGGCACCGGCTGGGGCTCCGGCTCCGACGTGGGCACCGGCCCGGGCTCGAAGTGCGGGGGCGCCGCCTCCTCGATGATCCGGCGCTCGCCCCGGGCGAACTGCCTCAGGTCGACCGCCGCGACGTGGTCGGTGAGCCGGCCCTCGTCGAGCACGTAGTGGGCGTCGCAGGCGTCGACGACGGCCGGGTCGTGGGTGGCGACGACGACGACCGCGCCGCGCTCGGCCTCCTTGCGGAGCTCGGCCAGGACCAGTCCGCGGTTGCCCTCGTCGAGCTCGCTGGTGGGCTCGTCGGCGAGCAGGACGGCGGCGCCGACGACCAGCCCGCGCGCACAGGCGACGCGCTGCATCTGCCCACCGGACAGCTCCTCGACCTGGCGGTCGCCGAGGTCGGCGATGTGGAACCGCGCCAGGGCGGCCTCGGCCCGTTCGTCGGCCTCGGCCGGCTTCACGCCGCGGGCGCGC
>JAOPYB010000265.1 GCA_025964835.1 Nocardioides sp.
CGGCCCGGACCGACGCGAGGAAACCCTCGACCATCGCCAGGTCCGCGTCGTCGGCGAAGGACGCCTGACGCAGGCCGTGCGGGCCGCCGTCGCGGTTGCTCACGACCTGCAGCGACTCGGCGGTGTCGGTGATCTCGAGCGACCCCTCGGTCCCGACCAGCCTCAGGTAGAAGTCGTAGTCCCACGGGTTGTCGGCCGGGACCGACCAGCTCGGGTCGACGCTGCCGACCGCGCCGCCCTCGAAGCGCAGCGACATGATCGCGACGTCGTCGACGCCGCAGTCCCACAGCAGGGCGCCGGCCTCGGCGGAGACCTCGGAGACCTCGAGCCCGCTCACGTGTCGCATCGCGTCGGTCACGTGCACGGAGTGGTCGATCAGCGCACCGCCGCCGGCGGCGACCGGGTCGGTGATCCAGGCGGGGTACGACGGTGGCAGCGGCGGACGACCCCGGTTGCCGCCGACGAGCCCGATCAGGTCACCGAGGCGACCGTCGCGGACCGCGTCCCGCGCGCGGGACACCAGGGGCAGGAACCGGGACACGAACGCGACGTGCAGCTGGACACCGGCCGCGTCGCAGGCGGCGACCATCGCGCGGGCGTCCTCGACCGTGGTGGCGATCGGCTTCTCGCAGAGCACGTGCCGCCCGAGGGACGCGGCGAGCTCGACGTGGGCCCGGTGGTCGGCGTTGGCGCTGCACACGACGACCGCGTCGACCTCCGGCGACGCGACGAGCTCGCGGGCGTCCTCGACGAACGGGACGCCGAAGTCCTGGCGGATCCACTGCGCGTGGTCGGGCTCGCTGTCGTGGATGCCGACGACCCGGGCGTTCGGGGAGTCGGTGAGGGCCCGGGCGTAGGCCCACGCATGGGTCAGGTGCGCCGCGCCCAGGATGGCGACGCCGACCGGGGCCGGCCGCTCGACGGGGATCACGGCACCTCCCAGGTCGTCAGGTCGACGGTCCGCCCGGTGCGGGCCGACTCGAGCGCGGCGAGCGCCGTACGCAGCGACTCCACGCCCTCCTGTGCGGGCACCGGTGCCGGGCCGCCGGCACGGACCGCGTCGAAGAACGCCCGCAGCTCGTGGGTGAACTCGCGGTCGCCCAGCACGTCGAACCACTCCGCGGGTCCCTCGCGGAGGTGCATGACGCCGCCCATCAGGTGGTCGTAGTCCCATGAGACCCAGCCCTCGGTCCCGACGATCTCGACCGCGAGCCTGAAGCCGCGCGAGGCCGGGTGGGCCCAGCTGCACTCGATGTGCGCGATCGCGCCGTTCTCGTAGCGCACCGTCGACAGTGCGTACGTCGCCGGGCCGACACCGCTGTCGGCGGCCATGCAGTGCACGCGCACGGCGGGGCTCCCGATCACCCACCGGGCGTAGTCGAAGCTGTGCACGGCCTGGTCGAGCAGCGGCCCCCCGGAGGACGCGGGGTCGGCGAGCCACCCGCCCTCGCTCCATCCGGGCAGCGAGCTCGTGGTGCTGTGGGTGAGCAGCCGGACCCGGCCGATCTCGCCGGAGGTGGCGAGGTCGTACGCGGCGCGGTGGTCGGGCCCGAAGCGGGCGACCTGGCCGATCGAGAGCAGCCCCGGCGCGTGCGCGGCGACCGCAAGCACGCGGCGCGCCTCCTCCATGGTGCGGGTGACCGGCTTCTCGCACAGCACGTGCCGACCCGCTTCGAGGGCCGCGATCGTGGCGTCGGCGTGCGTGGTCGGTGGCGTGCAGATGTCGATGACGTCCACGCCCAGCCCGAGCAGGGCCACCAGGTCGGCCACGACCACCGCGCCGTGCTGGTCGGCGATGCGCTCGGCCTTCCCAGGGACCGGGTCGGCGACCGCGACCAGGCGCACCCCCGGCGACCCCCGGTACGCGTGCGCATGCACGCCGGCGACCATGCCGGCCCCGAGAAGGCCGACGGTCAGCTCGCCGGTCACCGGTGGCGCACCGGGATCGTGGGCGCCCCGTCGTGGACGTCGGGCCCGAAGAAGGTGAACACCACCAGGTCCTCGCTCCCGGAGTTGACGACCTCGTGCTCACGGGTGGCGGCGTCGTACGTCACGACCAGCTCGTCCAGCCCGGGCTCTCCCCCGCGCACCTCGTGGCCGGCGTACGTGCCGACCCCCGACCAGGCGAACACGCTGTAGGCGCCGGGCTCGCGGACCGCGTGCCGACCGCCCGCGGGGACGACGAGCCGCTTCCCGGAGTACTTGCTGGTGTTGTAGAAGATCCAGGTCTCCTCGGCGTCGCCCGAGGCACCGACGACCGGCTGCGGCGAGAGGTGCCGGTTCTCGTAGAACCACGGGTCGCCGTTGACCTCCCAGTCCACGAAGCCCAACGGGAACCGCTCCCCGTGCTCGGCGCGGTCCTGCGGACGCACGTCCTTGAACAGCAGGTCCTTCGAGATGATCCGGCCGGCGTTGAGGGCCTGGAACATCGCGAGCACGTCGGAGTCCTCCTGGAGCTCCAGCGTCAGCGCGGTCCCGGGTGCGTGCAGCACCCCCGAGGGCACGTGGAAGCCCTCCCCCGGCACCTGGAGCTCCGCACGCGCGTGCCGCAGGATCAGGTCGCTGTCCCAGTCGACGAGGTACGGCAGCAGGGTCTCGTGCGCCTGCTGCTCGGCGATCCAGGGATGGACGCCGAAGAACGTCTCCGGGTGCGCGCCCAGGTCGACGCCCGCCGGGAAGTGGTACGACTCGTCCTTGGCGTTGCAGCCCACCAGTGAGGCGAAGGCCTGTGGGGGGTGCACGTGGTACGGCAGCCGGTAGGCGTAGTCGAACAGCTTCGCGAGGCGGCCGAGCCCCGCCGGATGGCCGGCGGCGTAGGACGCACCCAGGACCGCAGCCGGGTCGGCGGCGACCGCGTCGCGCAGCAGCAGCCGCTCGCCGTTCTCGCCGACGACATGGCTGAGGCCCTCGTCGTCGGGGCCCACCCGGTTGTCGGCCTTGGTGGTCGAGGCCAGCCAGCGCTCGCAGATCGCTCCGCGCTCTCCGACGTCGTACTCCTCCTCGGGCAGGCCGAGCCGGCGACCCGGCGGCAGGAAGTCGCGCGACACCCACGCCGGGTCGCACCGCAGCACCCCGTTGCCGTCCGCGAGCAGTCGGTCGAGGACCTCCCTCGTCGTATCGCTTCCCTCGGCTAGTGCCCTAGCCATTGATGCCGGTCACGGCGA
>JAOPYB010000437.1 GCA_025964835.1 Nocardioides sp.
GGAGTGCCGGCCCCCGTCCGCGCGGCAGGGGTCGACCTGCCGTGCGATACAGCCGTGAATGCTCACGAGCGGGCCTCCCGATACGGCGAGCTTCCCCACTTGCCGTTACTCGGAAAGTACGCCGCGAACCCGGCTCTTCCCGCGCGACACGCCAGAACGCGGGGTGAACGTCATGCGGCTGCAACCGGGTGGTTCCGGGGCCGGCTCAGGACCCGTAGCGCCGCTCGCGGTGGGCGTAGGCGCGGATCGCCCGCAGGAAGTCCACGCGCCGGAAGTCGGGCCAGTAGGCCTCGCAGAAGTAGAACTCGCTGTGCGTGCTCTGCCACAGCAGGAACCCGCCCAGGCGCTGCTCGCCGGAGGTGCGGATCACGAGGTCCGGGTCCGGCTGGCCGCGCGTGTAGAGGTGCTCGGCGATGTGCTCGACGTCGATCACCTCCGCCAGCTCCTCGAGGGTCATGCCCTTGCTGGCCTGCTCGTGGAGGAGTGAGCGGACGGCGTCCGCGATCTCGCGGCGGCCGCCGTACCCGACCGCGATGTTGACCAGGATGCCGTCGACCTCGCGGGTGGACTCGGCGGCGGCCTTGAGCTTCTCGGCGGTGCTCTGCGGGAGCAGGTCGAGGGCCCCCACCGGGTGCAACCGCCAGCGCTGCTGGTCGGCGAGCGAGGCGACCGCCTCCTCGATGATGCCGAGCAGGGGGGTCAGCTCGGCGGCCGGGCGGTTGAGGTTGTCGGTCGACAGCAGCCACAGCGTGACGTGCTCGATCCCGACCTCCTCGCACCAGCCGAGGAGCGGCTCGATGTTGGCGGCTCCCGCGCGGTGGCCGTGCGCGGTGTCGGCGCCGACCGCCTTCGCCCACCGCCGGTTGCCGTCGAGCATCACGCCGACGTGCCGGGGCAGGTTCTCGGTGGGCATCCGCCGCAGCATCCGGGACTCGTACGCCGGGTACAGCACCCGTCTGATCCCGCTCTTCCAGTCCGCCACCCCTCGATGTTAGCGGCGACGGGGAGGTCGCAGGCGGTCCGCGACGTCCCCCGCGTTGCGAATGGGGCGCCCGGGGGCCGGGTACCGTCGCCCCATGAGCCACCCCATGAACGAGGCGATCCGCTCCGGCCTCGACACGCTGGCCGAGAGCGTCGCCGAGGTGAAGCCGAAGCTCCGGGGGTGGATCCACCTCGGCATCGCGCCGCTCACGCTGGCCGCCGGGATCGTGCTGATCGCGCTGTCCCCCGACGCGCAGACGCGCTGGGGCTCGGCCATCTTCAGCCTGAGCGCGCTGGTGCTCTTCTCGGTGTCCGCGATCTACCACCGCGGCACCTGGTCACCGCGGGTGTGGGCCTTCCTGAGGCGCTTCGACCACGCCAACATCTTCCTGCTGATCGCCGGCTCCTACACGCCCTTCAGCCTGATGCTGCTCGAGGGCACCCAACGCACGGTGCTCATCTCCACCGTCTGGGGCTGCGCGGTCCTCGGCGTCCTGTTCCGTGTCTTCTGGACCGACGCCCCGCGCTGGCTCTACGTCCCGCTGTACATCGGCCTCGGGTGGGCGGCCGTCTTCTTCCTGCCCGGCTTCGCCCACGGCGCCTCCGAGCGACTCGGCGACGGCGTGGGCCTCGCCGTGCTCGTCCTGGTCGCGGCGGGTGGCGCGCTCTACACGCTGGGCGGCGTGGTCTACGGATTCCAGCGGCCCGATCCGTGGCCGCGCTGGTTCGGCTTCCACGAGGTCTTCCACACCTTCACGATCCTCGCGTTCGTCGCGCACTACGTCGGCGTGTCGCTGGCGACGTACTCCCTGCGCTGAAGCCGTGCGACGTGGGCGCGCTCGCGTCGGGTCCCGGCCCGGGGGCGCGCACGGAACCGTTCGTGTTCGCCACCGCAGCCGCTGATCGGCAGGCGGGTCACTTCTTCGGGATCGTGCCCCCGCGCCCGTGCAGCATCGTGATCATCTGGGCCAGCTGGGCGTCCGCCTTCTCGGTGCGCGTGAACGACGTCAGCGTGAGCAGCGGCTTGAAGCGCTGCCGGGCGATCGCCTTGGCGTAGGTGAACTCCTTGAGCCCGTCGGGGCCGTGGATGCGCCCGAAGCCGGAGTCGCCCACCCCACCGAACGGCAGGCTCGGGATCGCGGCGAACGTGATCACGCCGTTGACCGCGGTCATGCCGGACCGGATGCGGCCCGCGAGCTCCATGCCGCGGGACTTCGAGAACACCGTCGAGCCGAGGCCGTAGCGGGTGGCGTTGGTGCGCGCGACCGCCTCGTCCATGTCGCGGACCTTCGCGACCGTGACGGTCGGCCCGAACGTCTCCTCCTGCACGGCCGCCGAGTCCTCGGGCACGTCGACCAGGATCGTCGGCTGCACGAAGCGCTCCCCCACGGCATCGACGCCGCCGAGCACCGCACGGCCGCCGCGGTCGAGCGCGTCCTGGATGTGCCCGCGGATCACGTCGAGCTGCTTGGGCATCGTGATCGGACCGAGGTGCGAGGACGGGCTGTCGTCGGCGCGCAGCTCGCGGGCCTTGGCGGTCAGGGACGCCAGGAACTCGTCGTACACGCGCTCGTGGACGTAGACGCGCTCGACCCCGGTGCAGGTCTGCCCGGCGTTGCTGCACGCGCCCCAGAGCGTGGCGTCCGCGGCCGCCTCGACGTCAGCGTCCTCGTCGACGATGACGGCGTCCTTGCCGCCGGCCTCGATGACGACGGGCGTGAGGGTCTCGGCGCACGCGGCCATCACCCGCTTGCCGGTGGCGGTGGAGCCGGTGAAGGCGATCTTGTCGACGCCGGCGCGACAGAGCGCGGCGCCGGTCTCACCGAGACCCGTGACAACCTGGAGCACCGGCCGCCCGACCGTCTCCTGGAACGTGCGGGCCAGCCACTCGCCGACACCGGGGCTGTACTCGCTGGGCTTGAAGACGACCGCGTTGCCCGCCGCGAGGGCGTAGCCGATCGAGCCCATCGGGGTGAAGACGGGGTAGTTCCACGGTCCGATCACGCCGATGACACCGAGCGGGAGGTACTCGACGGTCGCCGCCTGGTTGGCCATGACCAGGCCGGCGGAGACCTTGCGGCGCTTGAGGACCTTGCCGGCGTGACCCGCGGCCCACGCCAGGTGGTCGATGGCCAGCGCGGCCTCGAGCATGGCGTCGCCGTGCGGCTTGCCGGTCTCCTGGTGCATCACGTCGGCGAGCTGGGCGACGCGACGGGTGATGACGCCCTTCCAGGCCGACAGGTGGGTGTCGCGCTCGTCGTACGACAGTGCCGACCACCAGGCCGCGGCCTCGCGGGCGCGGACGACCGCCTCGCGCACCTCCTCCTCGGTGTGGACCGGATGGGTGCCGACCACGTCGCCGCTGGCCGGGTTGAGCGACTCGAAGGTGCTGCCGGTGCGTTGCTGGGTCGTGGTCATCGTGCTCTCCTGATCTCGTCTGCGGCCTTCTCGGCGATCATGACGGTGGGGGCGTTGGTGTTGCCGCGCGGCACGGCCGGCATGACGGAGGCGTCGACGACGCGCAGGCCGTCGACGCCGCGGACCCGGAGGTCCGCGTCGACGACGGCGTCCTCGCCGGACCCCATCGCGCAGGTGGCGACCGGGTGGTAGAGGGTCTGCGCCCAGGTCCGGATGTGCTCGACGAGGTCCTCGTCGGTGGGGTCGGCCGGTAGGTTCCACGGCCGGTCGAGGTAGGCGGCAACGGCACCCTGCGTGCACATCTCCCAGGTACGGCGCGCTCCGGCGAGCAGCGCGTCGAGGTCGGTCTGGTCCTCGAGGTACGCCGCGTCGATCGCGGGGTGCCACGAGGGGTCGGCGGAGCGCAGCCGGACGGAACCGCGGCTGTGCACCGAGACCAGCGTCGGCGCGGCGGTGAACATCCGGCTCGTGGGCTCGTGCAGGCCGTTGTCGTAGAACCCGGACCCGGCGGCGTGGATCTGGATGTCGGGAGCCACGAGGCCGTCGCGGCTGCTGAAGAAAGCGCCCGCCTCGCCGATGTTCGAGGCCAGCGGACCGGTGCCGCGGGCCTTCCAGCGCACGAAGTTGCGGACGTTGTTGAGCTGGGCCAGGTCGCTGATGCCGCGGGTGTACCAGAGCAGCGGCACGACCGGGTGGTCCTGGAGGTTCGAGCCGACCCCGGACAGGTCGACTTTCGCGGTGATGCCCACCTCGGCGAGGTGGCCGGCCGGTCCGATGCCGGAGAGCATCAGCAGCTGGGGGCTGTTGACGGCACCACCGCTCAGGATCACCTCGCGTCGGGCGGTGACGGTGTGCTCGGTGCCACCCTGTCGGAACGTCACGCCGGTGGCGCGGTCCCCGGTGAGCTCGACCCGGCCGGCGAAGGCGCCGGTCGCCACGGTCAGGTTGGGCCGCGACCTGGCCGGCTTGAGGTAGCCCTCGTTCGTGGACCACCGGCGCCCGCCCTTGCAGGTGACCTGGTACTGGCCGGCACCCTCCTGCGCCTCGCCGTTGAAGTCGTCGGTGCGCTTGAGCCCGTGGCTGACCGCGCTGTCGACGAACGCATGGCTCAGCGGGTGGGTGTAGCGCCGGTCCTCCACGTGCAGCGGACCGCGCTGTCCGTGCAGCGGGCCGCCGAACCGGGCGTTCCCCTCGGACTTGGTGAAGTAGGGCAGCACGTCGTCGAAGCCCCAGCCGGCGGCGCCGTACTGGTCACGCCAGGAGTCGTAGTCGGCGCGGTTGCCGCGGATGTAGATCATCGCGTTCATCGACGAGCAGCCGCCGAGGGCCTTCATCCGTGGCCAGTACGCACGGCGGTTGTTGAGCTGCTTCTGCTCGGTGGTGCTGTAGTTCCAGTCCCAGCGGGTCTTGAAGAGCGTCGGGAACGCCGCCGGGATCATCACCTCGTCGGCGTCGGCCTCACCGCCCGCCTCGAGCAGCAGCACGCTGGTGGTCGGGTCCTCGGTGAGCCGCGCGGCCAGCACCGCCCCGGCGCTGCCGGCCCCCACGATCACGTAGTCGAAGCTGTCCTGGGGCATGTGTCGTCCTTCACATTTCGGGTTGATGCCGAAACTACTCCCCGGTAGCCGCCCGCGAAATGGCCTGTCCCACCGTCCGCGACGGCCGGCGTCGACCAGGGCCAAGGTGCCCGGCGGGCCCGACCTTCGGCACTGTCGGTCGCGGCTCGTGCCGGGGACCGTGGAAGCGTGAGCACCTTCGAGGACCCGGACAGCGTCGACCTCTACTGGATCCCGCTCGGTGCGGGCGAAGCCCCCGCGATCGTGCGGTGGACGGGTCGCGTGTTCGAGGCGCTCGCCGCTCGGCGGGCGCACTGCGCGCCCTGCGACCTCTACCACTCGGCCCTCGAGGTCCGCGTCGACGGACATCGACACGTGATCGAGATGGCGCCGGTCTGGGGGGTACCGGACCCGCGACACGGCGTCGCCGGTGAGGGCGCCGTCGGCCTCCCCTGGCTGGGGAGGTCGCGGCTGTTCCGCTACGAGGTCCGCTGCTGGCGAGACGGAGCCATCCCCGACATCGCCTTCGCCGTGGCCAGCCCGGTGCGGGTCAGCCGGGACCCCGAACGTGCCCGGGACCTGCTGGCCCGGGTGCCGTTCTTCCCGACACGCACGTGGGGCCGCGACGAGCAGGGCACCGGTGAGATGTGGAACTCGAACTCGCTGACGTCCTGGCTGCTGGCGGAGTCCGGTCACCACGTGGACCGCATCGTGCCCCCGCCCCACGGGCGTGCGCCCGGGTGGTCCGCGGGCCTGGTCGTCGCGGCCGGGACCGTCGACGGGACGCGTACGTCGTAGCGCGGTCGAGGGCGCCCGACAGCGTGCGCGGACGCGGCAGGCGGGTCAGACGCCGGCGGCGGTCACGATGGCGTCGGTCAGGAACCCCGCGACCAGGCCGACCAGGATGCCGTAGGCGAGCAGGTCGCTACGGCGAGCGCGCGCGGCCACGCCGATCAGCTGCGTGATGACGTAGATCAGGGATCCGGCCGCCAGGGTCAGGAACGCGACGCTGACCGGCTCGCTCGTGAAGCCGTGCCCGATCAGGGTGCCCACGATGGTCGGTGCGCCGCCGATCGCGCCCAGCATGAGCAGGAAGGCCCAGGTGGGGCGGCGGGCCCGACCGGCGTCGTCGACGTCGGCAGCGAGCGGCGCCACGATCCCGAAACCCTCGGTGGCGTTGTGCAGGCCGAAGCCGATGACCAGCATCAGGGCGAGGGCGATCTCGTCCGAGGCAGCGGACTGGCCGATCGCAAGACCCTCCGCGAAGTTGTGCAGGCCGATGCCGACCGCGATGAGCAGCGAGAGCCGACGGGCGTCGGACCAGCCCGCGAGGCCACGGGGCGCCGTGACCTCCCCGAGCGTCATCGCGCCGGGCCCCTGGGGTCGCGCCGGCTCGTCGGCCGGCAGAACGCGCGCCGGGCGGCCCATCCAGCGCTCGTAGTGGACCAGCGAGACAAGGCCGACCGTGAGTCCGGCGACGCCCAGCAGGCCGTAGCCGAGGGCGGCGCCGACTCCCCCGTCGCCCTCGTGGACGGAGCCGAGGGCGGCGTCGATCGGCTCCCAGGCGGCCGAGAGCACGTCCCAGACCAGGAACAGCAGCACGCCCACGGCGGCGGCGTTCAGGAAGAGCCGGAGGCCGGGTGCGGGCGAACGCATCCTGCCGACCGGCAGGCCGAGCAGGATCGTGACACCGGCGATGCAGCCCAGCAACAGGGTGTGGGCGAGGCCCATGGCGTGCTCCGATCGGGAACGGCGAACGAGGTGTCGGTCTCGAACCGGCCGACAGAGTCAGGCTAGGCTGTCCTAACCCCATCGGCAACCCCGGGCCCTCACGCGGGACCAATGCGCTCGCCCGGCGGACCCCCCTGGAACTCGAGGCGGTAGCCGTGACCCCGCAGCGTCGTGATCAGGGGCAGGTACGCCGGCGGCTCGAGGCTCTCAGCCGCCTCGGCCAGGCGACGCCGCAACGCCGCGACGTGCACGTCGAGGGTCTTGGTGGATCCGAACCAGTTGCGGTCCCACACATCGTCCATCAGCGCCTCCCGGCTGACTGCCCGACCGGCCTCGGAGGCCAGCCGGGCCAGCAGGTCGAACTCCTTCGGGCGCAGGGCCACCTCGTGGCCGCGGACCAGGCACCTGCGGGCGCCCGGGTCCAGCGTCAGCTCACCACTGCTGAACACCCCCGAGCCCAGCGCGTCCGCCGAGGCGCGCCGCAGATGGGCGCGGACTCGGGCCAGCAGCTCGGTCATCCGGAACGGCTTGGTCAGGTAGTCGTCGGCGCCCGCCTCCAGACCCTCGACGACGTCCATCTCGTCTCGACGGGCGGTCAGCACGACGACCAGGCACTCGGGCTGGAGCCGCCTGAGCATCCGGCACACCTCGATGCCATCGAGGTCGGGCAGCCCCAGGTCGAGCAGGACCAGGTCGAAGGAGCCGGTGCGCGCCGACGCCAACGCGCCGGCGCCGTCCCGCTCCCAGGTCACCGTGTAGCCGTTGGCACCGAGGGCGGACACGAGCAGCTCGCCGATCTTCACCTCGTCCTCGACTACCAGCAGGTCGGCCATGGGTCGAGGCTAGAGGGCCCGGAGCAGAGCCCTGGCGTGCCGCCGCGCACGTTCGATGACCACGACGGACGCCAGACCCACCGCTGCGACCGTGCAGGCGACCAAGGCCGACAGGTAGCCCCATGGGAGCGTGAGCCCCGTGGGTGGTGGGTCGAACACCCCGGTCAGCACCTTCACGAGCAGGTACGAGAGTCCCCAGCCCGCGGCCAGGCCGCACCCGGTGCCGACCATCAGGACAAAGGCCGGTTCGGCCGAGCCGAAGCGGCGTACCTGGCGCCGGGTCGCGCCGAGGCTGGTCGCGACCGCGATGGCGCGCCGCCGCTCAGCGAGGCCGAGCCCGATCACGAGGCCGCCCGAAGCGGCCGCGATCAGCAGCGCGAAGGCCAGCTCGAGACGGGTCAGGTTCGACAGGTCCACCGACGTGAGCGAGGAGCCCACCAGTCCGCGCGCGTCGTCGATCGTGCCGACGCTGCCGGTGGTCCCGACGACGTCCCGGACCCGGGCGGCCACCCCGGAGACGTCGTTGCCGCCGGTGTTGACGAGGAAGGTCCCGACGGCGTCGCTCCCGGTCTGCGCCGCCACGTAGTCGGAGTTGGCGACCAGGAAGCTGTCCTTGGGTGCGGTGGGGAACTCGTTCACGATGCCGACGTAGTGGAAGCTCACGGATCTGTACGTGCCGGTCTTCGCGTCCTGGAGGCGGAGCTTGATGAGGTCACCGGCGTTGAGCTGGAAGTCGTTCACGGTCTCCGCACTCACCAGGACCGCGTCCGGTCGCGACGCCAGCCGAGCCAACGACTCAGCCGCCGTGGCGCCCTGGAAGTAGGCGTCCTGCAGCGCCGTCGCCCTCGTGACGCTGGTGGGGTCGATCCCGTAGAGGTCCTGCAGGTCGTTCCCGACATAGGCGAAGCGGTGTTGCAGCGGCTCCACCGCGCGTACGCCGGCGACCTTCGCCAGCCGCAGTCCGTCGTCCGGCGAGGCGCTCGAGCCCGGGGACTCTGTGACCGTGACGTCCGCACCATTGGTGAGCTGGGCGTCGACCTCCGCCTGCTGACGATAGGTGGCGTTGAAGGTCGCGGTCGACATCGCGAAGGCGAGCGCGAGGGCGAGCAGCACCGCGGAGCGCGAGACCAGGCGGCGCTGCCGCGACAGCATCGAGGCGACCGTCCGGGAAAGAGGCCCGAGGAAGGGCCTCCCGACCAGGGCGACCGCGCCGCGACCGCGCACCAGCAGGGTGTCCGCGATCCGCCAGCACAACAGGCCGGCCCCGAGCCAGGCCAGGGCCGGCGCGAAGAAGGCCCAGTAGCTGACCGAGATGGTGGGCACGCCCTCCGGGGCCAGCACCAGGGTGTACTTGTTCCGACCGGAGGCCCAGAAGACGGCCAGACCGAGCCCGATGAGCACGATGTCGAGCCCGAAGCGGAGCCAGACAGGTCGTTTTCCCCGGACCGCCTCCCCCGACTGCCCGGCGGTCACGGCGCGCAGGTCGCGGGCGGCGGGGACCGCCACCACCAGGCCTGCGACGAGCAGTCCGGCGAGTCCGGCGGCCAGGTCCCACGGCCAGGAGGATGCGGCACCGATCGACGCGGCCACGCCGAGCCCGACCAGGCCGCCGAGCACGCCGACCACCGCGGCCTCCACGACGACCAGGCGCAGCAGCTGGGTGGGGGTGCTCCCCCGGGCGCGGAGGAGCGACTGCTCCCGGCGCCGACGCCCGGCGCCCGCCTGGGTGATCGCGGCCGTCAGTGCGGCCGCCAGCAGGGCGCCGGGGGCGCCCAGGAACAGGAAGAGGATCCGGGCGTAGCCGGCGTCCTCCCGGGCGGCGTCCAGCGAGGCCCCGAGATTGTTGCCGACGATGCCCGCACCGCTGGTGCGGACCGCCAGGTGGTTCGCGGCACCGGACTCGGCCGTGAAGGCTGTGGAGGGGGCCGACGCCAGCGCGGCGTGGTCGCGGGCGGCGTGGATCTGGGTGGTGACGAGGTCCGGGCGCGTCCGGGCGAGGGCGGCGTACGCGGTGTGGAACCGGGTAGCCGGCAGCAGCAGCACGTTGTCCGGAGGTGCCACCGGCTGGGACTGGCTCGGAGCGCCGACGCGCTGGAAGAGGGAGTCTGCCTGGGGCAGCTCCACGACGCCGGCGACCCGTACCCAGTACGCCGGGAGGCCGGCGCGCCGCACCCGCACCCGGTCCCCGGGGGTCACGTGCAGGTTCGCGGCCGTCTGCTGCGCCACCAGGACCCCGTCGAGGCGGCCGGTCAGCAGCCGGATCGACAGCGGGAACGCGTCGACGTAGCCGGGCGGAAGCCCGAGGACCCGCGCGGCTCCCGTGTCCTGGGTGGTGCCACCCGCGGTGGCGCGCAGCCCCGGGGCTTCAGCGAACCCGACGGGCAGGGCCGCGGTCGTCCCGGGCGCCGTCCGCACTGCCTCGAGCACCGGCCCCGCGGCACGGTGCGGTGCCACCAGGACCTGCCAGTCCACTGCGACCTGGGCCGCAGCGCGCCCGGTCATGGTGGCCTGCGAGGTGACGAGGAAGCTGCCGAGACCAGCGACCAAGGCCACCGCGATCGCGATGCCGCCGGCAGCGGCGAGGAGCCGGGCCGGGCTCCTGCGGACCAGGCCGAGAAGCCACAGCCGAATCATGCGGGCACCCCCAGCTCGCCGTCGCGCATCCGCCAGACCGCGTCGAGGCGCGCTGCCACGGACGCATCGTGGGTCGACAGGACGAGCCCGGCGCCGAGGTGGTCGGCCGCCTCGAGAAGGACGTCGATGACCCGGTCCGCGGACGCGCGGTCGAGCTGACCAGTGGGCTCGTCGGCGAAGATCAGCCGGGGGGCGCTCGTCACCACGCGGGCGACGGCGACGCGCTGCGACTGCCCGCCGGAGAGCTCTTCGGGCAGCTTGTCGGCCAGGGACGCGATGCCGAGGAGTTCGAGCGACTCCGTCGCCCGCAGAATGGCCTCGCGGTCGGCGAGACCCTGCAGGACCAGGGGAAACGCGACGTTCTCGACGGCGGTGAGCGAGGGGATCAGGCTGGGGCCCTGGAAGACGACCCCGGCACGGGAGGGGTCCTGGAAGGGGCCGCTCTGCCAGGCCGGCCAGCTGATCGATCCGGACGTGGGGCTGTCGAGCCCGGCCATCAGCTGCAGGAGCGTCGACTTGCCGGAACCGGATGGGCCGACCAGGGCGATCCGGCTCTCCGGCGTGACGGTGCAGGTGGCGCCGTGCACGGCGACGACCGCCAGGTTCCCCCGACCGAAGGTCCGGCCGGCCGCCTCACACACCACGAGTGCCTCGCTCATGCGACCAGCCGTCCGTCCGCCAGGAGGAGCACGCGGTCCGCGACCCGGCGGACGGCGGGGCTGTGACTGGCGATGAGGACCGCGCATCCTGCTTCGGCCCGCCCACGGACCAACGCCAGGAGGCGGGCCTCGGTCGCCTCGTCGAGCTCACCGGTCGGCTCGTCCGCCAGGAGCACCCCGGGGCCGTTGACGAGAGCGACGGCGAGCGAGGCCCGGGCGAGCTCTCCACCGGAGAGCTCGTGGACCCACGCCTTCGCCCGGTCGGCGATGCCGAGGTCGGCCAGCAGCTCCTCGATGCTCCCGGTGCCGTGACCGATGTGCCGCGCGAGCCTGAGGTTGTCGAGGAGGCTCAGGTGCGCGAGCAGGTTGCCCGACTGGGCCATGGTGCCGATGTGGCGCCCCCGGAGCGCCGCGCGGGCGGCCTCCGTGCGGCCGCTCATGCGCGCACCCTCCACCCAGACGGTCCCGCCGGACGGCTCGTCGGTGCCCGCGAGGCACGCCAGGAGTGTCGACTTGCCGGAGCCGGACGGGCCCGAGAGCGCCACCACCTCGCCGGCCTCGATCTCCAGGGAGACCCCCTGGACGGCCAGGGTCTCCTCGTCGCCGGACCGGTAGAACCGGTAGACGTTGTCCGCTCGCAGGGACACGGTGCCGCTCACTTCCACTGCAGGGAGTCGCTGACGATCTGCCAGGGGTCGACGTTGTCGGCGTGCTCGGGGCCGGTGAGGGTCAGGATCGCTTCCTCGCCCGCGTGCCAGAACTCGAAGCGCTCCGCGACGTCCCGCACGACCTTGTCCGTCACCGGGTTGGGGGCGGAGTCGAGCAGATAGGTGATGTGCACGGCCGACCCGTGCTGCCGGGTGACCGTGGTGATGTCGCCGGCCGCGAAGCTGGGCACCGTCCGCCGGAGCTCCGGGACGTCGTGCTTCCGGGCACTGGCCACGGTCGGCGCACTGCCACGGGGTCGAACCTCGATGCTCACGCTGTTGTACTTGTCGGTGAAGGTGGCGACACCCCCCGAGGTCGTCTCGGCCCACCCCTCCGGCACCATGAAGTGCACGTGGGAGCGCGGCGCGACGTGGTCGACGAAGACGGCGTCGTCGGGGATGTCCCCGGGCGGGTTGAACTCGGTCGCGTGCGGAGCCGACGGCGTCGAGGACGTCGCCGGGCCGCTGGGGTGGGCCTTGGTGCTCGCGGGCGAACTCCCCGAGGACGACGAGACCGGCGCACCGCCCGTGGTCGTGGTCGGGCCCGAGGTCGAGCTGCAGCCGGCCGCAAGCGCGGCCAGAAGGACGAGCGCCGGGGCGCTGGTGGCTGAGGTGGGTCGCATGCTTCCACGCTAGGAACGGGTCGGACAGGGCCGGGCCAGCGCCAGGTAAGCGCCAGGCAAGAACTGGCGTAGGGGCCTCCGACGGGTGAGAGGGTGACCGGGTGCGGCGCCGGATTCTCACCGTTGCCCTGTCGGCGGTTCTGCTGGCGGTGGTCCTGCTTGGCGCGCCGCTGGCCGTCGCGATCGAGCGCAACGCCGTCACGGAGGAGCGCGGCGAGCTCGAGCGCGCGGCGCTGGAAGCGGCGGTGATGGTCTCCCCCTCCTATCGGAGCGGGGACCCTGTGGAGCTGCCCGCCCGGCACCGCAAGATCGACGTCGGCCTCTACACGGTCGCGGGGAGGCGGGTCGCCGGGACGGGGCCGGAGCTGCTCGAGCGCGAGCTCACCTCCGCAGCACGTGGCACCGTCGTGGACAGCAGCAGTGACGTCGACCTGATCGAGGCCGTGCCGGTCAGCATCGACGAGCAGGTGATCGGCGTGGTGCGCACCTCCTCGACCCGGTCCGCGGTGCGGGCCACCGTCGCGAAGGACCTGCTGGCCCTGGCGGGTCTCGCCCTGCTCGCCCTGGGGGGAGCCGGCGCCCTGGCGTTCTGGCAGGCGCGTCGCCTGGCGATCCCGATGCGCTCGCTGGCCGCCGCGGCCGCCGAGCTGGGCGCGGGGGACTTCTCGGTGCGCCCACCGGTCAGCGGCGTGCCGGAGATCGACCGGACCGGGGAGGCGCTCTCCGCGACGGCGCGTCTCCTCGCCGAGCAGATGGCTCGCGAACGGGCGTTCGCGGCCCAGGCGTCCCACCAGCTGCGCACCCCGCTGACCCGGTTGCGGCTCGAGCTCGAGGCCGGGCTCGCGGGTGGAAGGGACCACCTGGACGCGGCTGTCCGGGATGCCCTCGCCACGACGGACCACCTCTCCCAGACCATCGACGACGTCCTGGCTCTGGCGCGCCAGCCGCACGACCCGTCCTCGGTGTTCGACGTCGAGCAGCTGCTCGTGCAGTGCGCCGCCCAGTGGCGGGGCGCCTTCGCCGCTGACGGCCGGCCGCTGCGGCTGGTGATCGAAGCTCCTCCGACGGCTTCCGCCTCCGCGGTCGCTGTCCGACAGATCCTCCAGGTGCTGCTGGACAACGCCCACCGTCACGGCAGCGGCGCCGTCACCCTCACCGCGCGCGAGAGTGGCGCGGCGGTGGCCATCGACGTGGCCGACCACGGTTCGACCGAGGTGACCTGGCCGGTGCCCGACGACACCCGCGGCCATCTCGGCCTGGCGATGGCCCGGTCCCTCGCCGCGTCCCAGAACGGCCGGCTGCTGCTGGCCAGCGACTCGTCGGGCACCCGGTTCACGCTCCTGGTCCCAGCGTCCCCTCTCGCCGGCTGACGACGCGCGGTCAGGTTCCTGGCAGGGCGGCGCCACGACGATGGGCTGGTGACATCGGAGAGGCCCGCGTGAGGGGGGCGACGCGGGCCCTGGCGATGACGGGCCTGGCCGTCGCGGGCGTCGCCGCACCCGCGACGGCCTCGCTCGGTCCCCTCCGGCGCCGGCTGGCGCCGCGCCTGGCGGGGATCGGCGACGCCGGCCACATCGCCCTGACGTACGACGACGGCCCCGACCCGCTCTCGACGCCGCATTTCCTCGACCTGCTCGAGGACTTCGGGCGCACGGCCACCTTCTTCCTGCTGGGGGCGCACGTCGCCCGGCACCCCGACCTCGTCATCGAGATGGCCCAGCGCGGCCACGAGCTCGCGGTGCACGGCTGGGAACACGAGTGCGTGCTCACGCTGGGACCCGGACGGCTGCTCTCCGACCTTCGCGACACCGCCACGCTCATCGAGGACGTCAGCGGCCAGCGGCCACGCTGGTACCGCCCGCCGTACGGCGTCCTCAGCACGCCCGCCCTGCTCGCGGCCCGCGCGACCGGCCTCCGCACGGTCCTGTGGTCGGCCTGGGGACGCGACTGGGAGGCCCGTGCGACGCCGCCGCGGATCGTGCGGACGGTCGAGCGCACGCTCGGGCCCGGCGGCACCGTGCTCCTGCACGACACCGACCGCACGTCGGCCACCGGGTCGTGGCAGCACACGCTGCAGGCGAGCCGGGTGCTCCTAGAGTGCTGGGCCGACGGCCCGGTCGCGGTGGGTCGGCTCGGGGACCACGGGCTGCGGGCGCACCGATCGGGCACATCCAGTCAGGTGCGTGGCAGGATCGGCCCCCCACAGTGGTCGCCATGACGACGACTCAACAGGTCACGAGCCGACGAAGGCTGATGCTGAACAAGGTCCCGGAAGTCACCGTGTACTTCTGGATCATCAAGATCCTCTGCACCACGGTCGGTGAGAGCTTCGCCGACTACATCAACGAGACGCTGGGCTTCGGCCTGACGAACACCACCCTGGTGTTCTCCGCGGCGCTGGCGGTCGTGCTGGTCGCGCAGTTCCGGCTGAATCGTTACCTGCCCTCGGTCTACTGGCTGGCGGTGGTGCTGATCAGTGTGGTCGGCACCCTGCTCACCGACAACCTCACCGACGGCCAGGGCGTGCCGCTGTGGATCAGCTCCACGGTCTTCGCGGTGCTGCTCGCGGTCGTGTTCGGGGTCTGGTACGCCCGGGAGCGCACCCTCTCCATCCACTCGATCGTCACGACGCCGCGCGAGAGCTTCTACTGGCTCACCGTGCTGGTGACCTTCGCCCTCGGCACCGCCGTCGGTGACTGGACCCTGGAGCTGACCGGCTGGTCGGCGGGTGCGTCGATCATGCTGCCGCTCGGCCTGATCCTCGCCGTGCTCGTCGCCTGGAAGGCCGGTGCCGGCCCGGTGCTGTCCTTCTGGCTGGCCTACATCCTGACCCGGCCGCTCGGCGCGAACATCGGCGACTACCTCGCCTTGCCCAAGGCCGACGGCGGCCTCGGGCTGGGGACCATGGGCACCAGCGTGCTCTTCCTGGCAACCATCCTGGTGGTCGTGGTCTACCTCTCCGTGACCCACAAGGACCAGACCGAGGCCCTCCACCGGGGCGAGACCGACCCCGAAGTCGCCACCGACCCCGCCTGACGCCAGGCGGTCAGCTGCCACGGACGACGACGAAGCCCCCGCCTGTCGTCGTCCGTGGCAGTGGTGCGTCCGCGGGCGCGCAACGAGTCGAAGATGTCGTCCACCAGCGGACCACCGGCCGGTCGGCCGACCTCGCGGAACCACTCCCGCCCGAGCACCCGCCGGGCCACCGGTCGAGGGAGCCGCAGGAGCAGTGCCAGGGTGCGGGGGCCCCGGTCGCCGCTCGCCTGGCTGGCGTGGGCCCGGAGCGAGGCCTTCTTGGCATCCAGGAATCGTCGTACGTCGACGCGGTGGGTGAGGTCGTCGTGGTCGGTGTACGCCGCGTGCAGGTCCGGCACCTCGGGCAGCGGGACGAATCGGCCGAGCCGGGTGAGGAGCCGGACACCGCGCAGCAACACCCTCCGGTCCAGGGTCGCCTCCAGGACGACCGGCGTCCCGGCCAGCTCCGCGGCAAGCAGTCCGACCCGGTGCACCTGGACATGGTCGGGGTGGCCGTAGCCCCCGGCCGGGTCGTAGATCGTGAGGACGTCGGCATCCTCCTCGCGCAGCAGGACGGCCAGCTCCGAGGCCACCTGGGCGGGGTCGGCGCGCGAGAACACCGGCTCGGCGGAGTCGTGGCCGGGAGGTCGGCCCACAACGACCGGCCCTGACCAGCCCGAGTCCGGGTAGCCGAGCACCACGACCCGGGCGGCGCCGATCGCACGGGCGGACGCGGCCAGCTCGACGCGCCGGTGCCGCGCCAGCCCCTGGTCGTCGTCGTCGTCGAACGACCCCGATGCCAGTCCCGCCTCGCCGGCGGTCGCCACGACCAGCACGACCCGGTGCCCCGAGGCTGCGGCGCGGGCAAGGGTGCCGGACGTCAGCAGGGCCTCGTCGTCGGGGTGCGCGTGGAACGAGACCACCGTGAAGTGCCGCCGAGAGCTCACCGCAGCCCGGACCCGGCAGGTCGGCGGACGGGTGGACGTCCCTGCGCGACGGCCGCCGAGCTGTCGTAGGCCCGGCGGGCGCTGGCGCAGGCCGCCTCCCAGCCGAAGGCGGCGGGAAGGCGGCTGGCCCGGAGGTTGTCGGCGAGACCGGGCTCGGTCAGCAGGCGCACCAGAGCCGCCACCGTGCCTGCGTCGTCGTCGGTGAGCAGGCCGTCGACACCCGAGGTGACGAAGGTACCGACGCCCCCGTGGGTGCTCGCGACGACCGGGAGGCCAGTGGCGCGCGCCTCCAGCGCGGCGATGCCGAAGGACTCGCGGTGGGCGGGTGCGACGTACAGGCTGGACTGCGCGAACAGGTCACGGATCTCGGGTCGGGTGAGGCGACCCGGCAGCTCGACCCAGCCGAGCTCGTGCCGCGCGAGGTAGCGCTCGAGGGCTCCGCGTTGGGTGCCCTCCCCGACGATCACCGCCCGCAGGGGCCGGCTCGCGGGCAGCTCGGCGCGGACCCGGCGCAGCATCCGTGCGAGCGGAAGCGGTCGCTTCGTGTGGGCGAGGCGCATCACGCTGACGATCGTCGGCACGGCCGGCCGGCGTGCCGTGACCCTCCACTTCGCGGGGTCCAGTGCGTTGGGGAGCACGATGACAGTGGCGTGCGGACCGAGGGCGCGTCGTACCGGCTCGGCGGCCTGCTCGCTCACGGCCGACCACTGCACGGGCCACCGGCCCAGGCCCGCGACCGCACTGCCCAGGGCCGGCAGCACGCCGAGGTGCGACCACAGGGAGTGGACGGTGACCAGGGTCGGCACGCCCATCGAGGCGGCGAGCCGGGCGGCCCCGAACGCGAACGGCGAGACCACCGACACGTGCACGTGCACGACGTCGGCGGCGGCGAGCCGGTCGGCGATCTGCCGGGCCAGGCCGAGCTGTCGCGGCACTGCCGCGTCGGCGTTGCGGATGCGGACCACCCAGGACGGGTCGTCGACGAGCCCGCTGCCGGCGGTGACGGTCAGGACACACGCGTCGTCGCCCTCGCGGCGCTGCGCGGAGGCCAGGTCACGCACGTGCAGCTCGATGCCGCCCAGCCGCGGCAGGTAGCAGTCCGTGACGTGGACGATCCTCATCTCGCGGGGACCTGCTCCAGTGCGGTGCTCGCCGCGGGCGTGCCGGTGCTGGAGCGCCGTCGCACGAGCCAGACCGCCAGGGCGACCCCGCCCACCGGGATCTCGAGCCCGTAGGTGAACGTCCGGTAGAGCAGCGTGCCCGCGACGGCAGCGATGGGGTCGCCTCCCGCGGCGACGAGGAGGCCGACCAGGCCGACCTCCACGACGCCGGCACCACCCGGGGTCACCCCCGCGAGCGTCAGCACCCGCTCGAGAGCGAAGGCGGCGAAGACGACCGCCGGGGGCACGCCACCACCCGCCGCGCGCAGACATCCCCACAGGAGGGCGAGGAGCAGCAGGCTGTACCCGGCCATGCCGATCGTCAGCCACCTCCAGGAAGCGCCCACCACGGACCGGCAGGCCGCCCGGGTCCGGGCGGTGGCGGCCGCCAGCCGGGGCTCGCGGCGTGATCCGAGCAGGCGCAGGACGCGTTCGGCCGCCCGGTCCGCCAGGACGCCCAGGGTGGCGGCCACCCGGTCATGGACGAGCACGACAGCACCGGCCACGGAGACGAGGGCCAGCGCCACGGTCGCCGCGACGACCGGGGCCACGAGCGGCCCGGGTGCGAGACCGCCCACCAGCAGGAGCCAGCCCAGCGACACCGCAGGGAGCCCGAGCTTGAAGAGGACGTCCCAGACGTTCGTCACGACCGTGTAGGCCACGAAGGCCGGCCGGTCGAAGCCCCACTCCCGCACCATGCGTGAGTTCAGGGCGATCCCAGCAGCCCCGCCGAAGGGCAGCACGTTGGAGACCGCGCTGCCGGTGAGGCTGAGGGCCAGCGCGCGACGGTGCGTGAGACCGGGCAGGGCCGCCGTCAGCGTGACGGTGTGCGCCACCAGGCCCGCGAGCCAGATCGCGGTGAGCGCGACCAGGTCGACGGCCGGGACCGCACCGAGCGCCCCGCCCACGGCCGACCACGGAGCACCCGCGACCAACGGGACGACCACCAGCAGGAGAACGCCGCTCCCCAGGACCGAGAGGACCGACCGGGCACCCAGCCACGAGGTGCGAGCCCGACGCGCCCGGGAGGTCATGCACCGACCCCGGTCAGCGCCGGGTCGACGACGCCGTCGCCACCATCTCCGGGCGGGCACGTGGCGAGGGCAGCCGACACGAGGACGCCGAGGTCCTCGAGGTCCCTGGCCCAGGGGGCCCAGCCCGCACGCTCCAGCGCCCGGGCGTTGGTGTGCCCGTGTCCGGGCAGGCAGCGGTAGGTGATCACGGGCAGCCCGACCTGCCGGGCCTCCAGGCTGGTGAGGCCGCCGGAGTTCTGGATCACCAGGTCGCAGGCCCGCATCAGGGACGGCATGTCGTCGACCCAGCCGAACGCGACCGCACCCGGACGGGCCGCCACGGCCCGGTGCAGGGCGGCGTTCGTGCCGCACACGACCACCGGGGTGGCGACCCCGGCGGCCAGGAGGTCGTCCACGGTGGCGGCGACGTCGCCGACCCCCCAGGACCCGGCGACGACGAGGGCGAGCGGTGCGTCTTCGGGCAGGGCCCACGCCCGGCGGGCCTCGCGGCGCGAGTTCTCGGTGACGCGCACGAAGGCCGGGTCGACCGCGGGGCCGACCACCTGGACGTCACGCGCGCCCAGGTCCGCGGCCTCGGCGGCGGGCACGTCGTGCAGCGCGAGGTGGCCGTCGATCCCCGGCGCCACCCAGAGCGGGTGCACGCTCATGTCGGTCAGGAAGGTCACGGCCGGGCACGCGAGGAGACCCCTGGAACGCAGGTCCGAGAGGGCCTGGCTCGCCAGCGGGTACGTCGACACGACCATGCCGGGCACCGGTTCGAGCGCGAGCAGGAGCCGACTCCGGACGAGCCAGGACGGAACCCGTGCGGACCAGGACCGCGCGGGGTCGGCTCGACCGACGAGGGGCAGCAGCCAGCCCCAGGTCCGCGGCGCCACCCGCAGCTGCAGGCGGTACGACGTACGCAGGAGCCAGCCGGTCCCGAGGGGCAGCAGGTCGAGCAGGTCGACCCGGTGGACGCGGCATCCCAGCGCGGTGGCCCGCCGGGCGAGCTCGGCCGCCGCCCCGTCGTGACCGGCCGCCATGCTCGCCGAGACGATGACGACGCGGGTGCCCCCGCCCGGTCCCGGTTCCGACTCCGGTTGCAGTTGCGGTCGCGGTTGCGGTTGGGCGAAGACGACGTGGCGATAGGTGAGGTAGCGGAAGACCGTGCCGAGGGCGAGCCCCACCACGTTCGCGGAGATGTTGTCCGACCATCTGCTGGTGAGGCCGAGCAGGTCGTGGGAGACCAGCAGGCACACCACCGAGAAGCCCAGGCCGATGATGTTGAAGAGCACGAACAGCGCGATCTCCCGGTGCCGTGCGCTGACCCGCCCGAAAGTTTCGGGCGGGTCGGCGTCGCGGGCGCCCCAGGTCAGGGTCCGGTTGCCGAGGTAGGTGACCACCATCGCGGCCATCACGGCCAGGCACCGTGCGATCGTCGGGTCCGCGGTGGCGAACGGCGCGACCGACCGCAGCACGTTGAAGGCGGCCACGTCGACGACGTAGCCGGCGCCCCCGACCGCGAGGAAGCTCAGCAGGTCGGGTGGGACGCGGCGACGTACGGCCTCACGCAGCGGCACGGTCACCACGCGCCTCCGACGGGCGTGGAGAGGCGGCACCCGTGAGCTCGTGCCACCGCCAGACGAGCACCCTCCGGAGCGCCTCTCCGACGATCGAGCCGGACATCTTCGAGGTGCCCTCGGCGCGCTCCACGAACGTGATGGGGATCTCGACGACGTCCAGCCCGCACCTGACGGCCCGCCAGGTGTTCTCGATCTGGAAGCAGTAGCCCTCGGAGGTGGCGTCGGTCGCCCCGATCCCGACCAGGGCCTCGCGACGGAACGCCTTGAAGCCCGCGGTGGCGTCCCGCACGGGGAGCCCCAGGACCAGGCGCACGTACAGGTTCCCGGCGCGTGAGATGACTCGTCTCGACCACGCCCAGTCGACGACCCGGCCACCGGGCACGTAGCGCGAGCCGACCGCCACGTCCGCGGTCCGCAGGGCGTCAAGCAGGGCCGGCACCCGCTCGGCCGGGTGCGAGAGGTCGGCGTCCATCTGGATGACGGCCTCGTAGTCGCGCTCCAGCGCCCAGCGGAACCCGGCGCGGTACGCCGCCCCGAGCCCGGCCTTGGCCGAGCGCTCGAGCAGGAAGACGCCGTCGGTGCCGGACGCGTAGCGGCGGACCAGCCGGGCCGTGCCGTCCGGGCTCCCGTCGTCGACGACGAGCACGTGGATGCCCGGGGACGCAGCGCGCACCCGGTCGAGGAGGTTCTCGATGTTGGCGGCCTCGTCGTACGTCGGGACGACCACGAGGGTGCGGGGAGCGCTGGGCACGGTGTCTCCTGGGGGTTGCTTGGTCATGGGTGCGCCCGCGAGCGGGTCAGGTAGATGACACGGCCGTCCACGCCGGTGACGACCCGGTAGTGGGCGTCGAGGGCCGCCTGCGCCGCCGACGGGTCGACACCCCAGGTCGCGAGGCTGTCGGTCGGGCTGCCGTTCAGGGTCACCACCCAGGTCGGCCGGTCGGGGCCGCGCAGGGTGCGGGCGAACCCGGCGAGCTGCGGGTCGCGCACCCGGACGGGGAGGCTCCAGAGCTGCTCGTAGGGGCTCTCCAGCCCGGTCGCCTGGAGGATGTCGGGATGCCCGAAGGCGACGACCGCCGTGTCGCCCGGGCGGGCGTGGGCCACCAGCCAGGCCTCGAGCGGTTGTTCCTTGGGCACGCTCTCGACGTGCAACGCTGCCGACGACGCCGCGACGAGGGCGACCGCCGTGGCGTAGCCGAGCGCGAGGCGCAGGCCAACGGTCCGGCGGGCCGGACCGCCCGCGAGCACGGCCGCGCACAGCACGATGCCCGGGACGAGGCCGACCAGGTAGTGCAGCCAGTAGCTGCCACCCGCGAGCACCGAGAACGTCTCCCAGCCGACCAGCGCGAGGGCCGGCCAGCGCAGGGGCGCCAGTGGCCCCCGGCCGATCCGGAGCAGGTTCACCAGCAGCAGGAGCGGCACCAGGGGCGCCCCGCTCAGGAGGAGCGTCTCGAGGATCCCGTGCAGGCGCAGGGTCGTGGCACTGGTCGCGGACGCCGAGATGACCGCGGAGGCCTGGAAGCGGAAGGTGACGACGGCGTCCCACAGCCCGACCGGCGAGGTACCGCGGGTGGCGGCCAGGGCGACCACGGTGGCCGTGAGCGCGAGCGCGCCGGCGGCCACGGCCGCCAGGTTGCGCAGCACGACGGCGGGCCGCGCGTGGGGCAGCATCGTCACGACGGCGACGGCCGCCGCCACCAGGACGTCGATCTCGTTCTGCTTGACCAGGGCGGCCCCCGCCCCGGCCACCCCGGCGAGGAAGAGCCACGAGCGCCGCGGAACGGCGGCCCCGGCCCGGTCGGCCTCGAGCAGGGCCAGGAGCCCGAGCAGCACGAGGGGTACGGCGATCAGCTCGCCGTTGACCTCGTCCACGTCGAACATCGGCGTCGCCAGGAACACCGCGGCGGCGATCGCGGGCAGCAGCTGGGCCCGGCGGATCCCTGCCACCGCCGCCCCCGCCCGGGTGGCGACCAGGGTCCCGATCCGGGCGGCCAGGACGACCGAGACCACCGCCAGACCGATGCCCAGAACGCGCAGCGCCACGGTCGGCCCGGTGCCGAGGCGGCCGAGCTGGTCGGCGAGGGCGAAGAACGAGACGAGCAGCGGCGGGCGGTCGACCCAGTAGCCGCCGTAGAGGGACGTCCCGGGCGTCCACTGCGAGGCCACGAGCAGGAACCCGCCCTCGTCCGGGGACAGCGGTGCCCGGACGAACGGCACCCGCACGACCGCCACGGCCGCCGCGACGGCCCAGACCAGACGTTCGACCCTCGGCAGTGCGGCCCGGCCGGCGACCCCCGACCACACGCGGGGCGCGCCACCACGTGCCTCGGCGCCGGCCACGGGTGTCATGCCGCGATGGTGTGCCGACGTACCTGCCGAACACCTGAACGGCGGGGTTACGGTGGACGAATGGACGCCGACGCCTGGGACCAGCGCTACGCCGACGCCGATCTCGTCTGGTCCGGGACACCGAACCAGTTCGTCGCCACCGAGCTGGGCGAGCTGCCGCCGGGACGCGCGGTCGACCTGGCGGCGGGCGAGGGGCGCAACGCGATCTGGCTGGCTCGTCGCGGGTGGGACGTCACTGCCGTCGACTTCTCGCAGGTCGGCCTCGACAAGGGACGGGCGCTCGCCGGTGACACCCCGGTGACCTGGGTCTGCGCCGACGCGACCACCTGGAGCGCGGAGTCGGCGTACGACCTGGCCCTGATGGCCTACCTGCAGCTACCGGCCGACCAGCGCCGGTCGGCGGTGCGGCACGCGTTCGCGGGGCTGCGCGTCGGTGGCACCCTGTTCGTCATCGCCCACGACTCCACGAACCTGGTCGAGGGGACCGGTGGGCCCCAGGACCCGGCGGTCCTGCTGACCGCCGAGGACGTCCTCGCAGACCTCGGCGGCCTGGACTTCGACGTGATCCGCGCCGAGCGGGTCGCGCGCGAGGTGCCCGGTCCGGCCGGGGCGGCGTGGACCGCCCACGACGCCCTCGTGCGGGTGGTCCGGCGCGGTTAGAGTCGCGGCGTGACACCCACGCAGCTGCGCGCCTTCGCCGGTGTGGTCCGTCTGGGCTCGGTCAAGGCCGCGGCCCAGGAGCTCGGGGTCACCGAGGCCGCCGTCTCCATGCACGTCGGGCACCTGCGCAAGGAGTTCACCGACGACCTGTTCACCCGCACCTCCTCGGGCCTCGCCTTCACCCCGGGCGGCCTGCGGCTGGCCAGCAGGGCGGTCGAGATCCTGGGCCTCCAGGACCGCACGGTCCGCGAGGTCAGTCAGGCGGGCCACGGTCGTCGGGTCCTGCGCGTGGTCACGTCGACCCTCTTCGGCGAACACGCGGCGCCGGGCCTGATCGAGCGTTTCGCGCGCCGCGCCGACGACCTCGAGGTCGAGCTCAGCGTGCGGTCGGCCGGGTTCTTCCCCGGCCTGCTGGCCGCCCGCACCGTCGACATCGCGATCGGTCCGGCCCCGAGCAGCTCCTCGGGGTCTTACGTGCACCTGCCGGTCCTCACCTACGAGGTGGTCGCCGTGGCCCGACCGGACCACCCGCTGGCGGGGCAGCAGCTGGGTCCCGAGCAGGTACGCCGGCAGACCTGGTGCCTGGGCCCCGCCGCGACCGAGCCCGAGGGCGTGGTCCCCGCGATGCTGCGCCGGCTGGGCGTCCCGGAGCAGCACCAGCAGATCTTCCAGAGCAACGCAGCCGCCCTCGAACAGACCAAGCGGGGCGACGCCGCCGCCCTCGCACTCCGCTTCGCCGTGGCCGGCGACCTGGCCGCGGGCCGGCTGGTGACGCTGGACGGTCCCGGCCTGCGGGCCCAGGGCCGGTGGTCGGCCATGGCCCTCCCGGCCCACGACCAGACCCCGGCCACGGCCGAGCTGCTGCGCTTCCTCACGACACCCCGCGCGACCCAGGCGATGGTCCGGGGGGCCGGGGTGCACGTCGGCCGGTTCAAGCCGGCCGTGCACGTCACGCTCTGGAGCTGACGCCTCCCGAGGAGACCTCGGCGAGGGCGTCGAAGACCTCCGGCAGCGACCGGAGCGTGTGGGCCGGCAGGAACGCGTCGCAGTACGGCAGCGCGGCGGCCATCGGCCCGACCAGCGGCGCGAAGCCGCTCGCCGCTGCCCGGGGATTGAGCCACACGATCCGCCGCGCCCGCCGGCTCGCCCGCTGCATGACCGCCGCCAACCGCTCCGGCTCGTCGCTGTCCCAACCGTCCGACGCGATCACCAGCACGCCGCCGCGCACCACATTGCCGTGTCGCGAGGCCAGCAGCTCACCGAGGCAGGTCGCGAGGTGGGTCCCACCGAAGCGGTCGACGACCTCCCCGCTGGCCTGCTCCACGGCGGCCGCCGCGGACTGCCGCGACAGCGCCGGGGTCAGCCGGGTCAGCGACGTGGAGAACGCGAACGTCTCGGCGCGCCCGGTCCGGG
>JAOPYB010000473.1 GCA_025964835.1 Nocardioides sp.
GGGTGATGTAGACGTAGGTGAGGCCCAGGTCGCGCTTGAGGTCCAGCATCAGCTGCAGGATCTTGGCGCGGACGCTCATGTCGAGCATCGAGACCGGCTCGTCGGCCACCAGGACCTCGGGGTCGAGAATGATCGCCCGGGCGATGACGGCCCGCTGCTTCTGTCCGCCTGAGAGGTCCGAGGGGTACTTCGTCAGGAACCTCTCCACCGGTGCCAGGCCCACCCGCTCCAGCGCCTCGGAGACCCGGCGGTGCAGCTCGTCGCCCTTGGCGATGCCGTGGATCACCAGCGGGTGACCGACCGCCTCCTCGATCGTCATCGACGGGTTCAGCGCGGCGTGGGGGTCTTGGAAGACCATCTGCAGGTCGGTCCGGAGCTGGCGCAGCTCCCGGCCGCGCATGTGGGAGACGCGGCGCTCCCCGCGCTCCTTGTCGTGGTAGACGATCTCGCCGTCGGTGGACTCCACCAGGCCGAGCAGGGCCCGGCCGAGGGTGGTCTTGCCGCTGCCGGACTCACCGACCACACCGAGGACCTCGCCCCTGCTCAGCGTGAGGTTCACACCGTCGACCGCCTTGACGGTGCGCGCCCGGAGCCCAAGCAGGCGCGAGAGGGCGCCGCCCTGGAGCTGGAAGTGGACCGCCAGGTCGCGGATGTCGAGAACGGGCTCAGGCTTCGTCGGCAACGGAGATCTCCTCCCGCGGCAGGGGGGCCGCCTCGTGGTCGTCGAGCGTGACCAGGCCCTGGACCAGGTCGGTCGCCCAGCAGGCGGCGCGGGTGCCGGCACCGTGGTCGCGGTCGACGGGGTGCCGGCTCGCGCAGATGTTCATCGCGTCGGGACAGCGGGGGTGGAACCGGCAGCCTGCGGGCGGTTCGACCAGGTCCGGCGGGGCGCCGTCGATGTAGTTGAGCCCGGTGGTGCGCAGCGAGATCGTCGACCGGAGCAGCTCCCGGGTGTACGGGTGCCTCGGCCGGGTGAACACCTCACGGGCCTCCCCGATCTCCACGATCTCCCCGGCGTACATCACCGCGACCCGGTCGCAGGCCTCGGCGATGATGCCCAGGTTGTGGGTGATGAGCAGCAGCGAGGTGTCGTAGTCGCGGCGCAGGTCGTGGAGGATCCGGATGATCTGGGCCTCGACCAGCACGTCGAGCGCGGTCGTGGGCTCGTCGGCGACGACGAACGCGGGGCGCAGCACCAGCGTGAGCGCGATCATCAACCGCTGCCGCATGCCGCCGGAGAACTCGTGCGGGTAGGCACGGAACCGGGTCGGCGGGATGCCCATCGTCCGCAGCGCTTCGAGCGAGCGCCGCTCGATCTCGGCCCGGGAGATCGTCTTGTCGTGGGTCTTGAGGGTCTCCGAGAAGTGCTCGGAGATTCGCATCAGGGGGTTCAACCGGGTCAGTGGCTCCTGGAAGATCATCCCGAGGTCGCGGCCGCGCATCGCGTGCTGCTCTCGGGGCTTGAGCGCGAGCATGTCGCGCCCGTCGAAGCGCAGCTCGCCGTCCCTGGCCGCACCGTCGGGGAGCAGCCCGAGCAGGCCACGTCCCAACGTGGACTTGCCACAGCCCGACTCCCCCACCAGCCCGAGGATCTCCCCGCGTCGCAGCGCGAAGCTCACCCCGTCGACCGCACGCACCGGCCCGCGGTCGGTGCCGTACCAGACGCGCAGGTCCCTGGCCTCGAGCACCGGACCGCGGTCGACGTCGGTCGGCTGCTCCTCCTGGAGGTCGATCGGGGTCATCGGGTCGTCTCCTCGGGCTGAGCCGCGCGTGGCGGGAAGACCACCGGGCGCAGCCTGCGGCGCCGCAGCGCCGGGTTGATGGTCTCGTTCAGGCCCTCACCGACGAGGGTCAGCGCGGTGATGAGCAGGATGATCGCCAGCCCCGGGAACAGCGCCGGCCACCAGGTGCCCGCCTGGGCGTCGTCGAGGGCCCGGCTCAGGTCGTAGCCCCACTCGGAGGCTTCGTTGGGCTGGATGCCGAGTCCGAGGAAGCCCAGCGCGGCCAGGGTGCCCAGCGCGTCGGCAGCGTTGAGGGTGCCGATCACCGGCACCGACTGCACGACGTTGCCGAAGAGGTACTTGCGCATGATCGTGAACGGCTTCGCACCGAGCGCGCGGGCCGCCTCGACGTACGTCGCCTCCCGTGCGGACACGGTGGTGTTCCGCACCACGCGGTAGTACTGCGGGATGTAGATCGCGGTCAGGGAGAGCGAGGCGGCGACGATGCCGCCGCCCAGCGGGCCCCGGAGCAGGAACGAGAAGACGATCGCGAGCAGCAGCGACGGGAACGAGTACATCGCGTCCATCAGGAAGACCAGGATCCGGTCGGTCCAGCCGCCCACGAACCCCGAGACGAGGCCCAGCGGGAGCCCCACGACGCCCGAGAAGACCACCGACAGCAGGATCACCTCGAGCGCCGTCCGCGACCCCCACACCACCCGCGAGTAGATGTCGTAGAACTGGTCGTTGGTGCCCATCCAGTAGCTCCCCGAGGGGTGGGCCAGCTTGGGCAGCTTCACCCCGTCGAGCTTCGTCTGGTTGAAGTCGTACGGCGCCACCCATGGGGCGAGCACCGCAAAGACCACGAAGACCAGCGTGATCGCCACGCCGACGATCAGGATCCAGCGGGCCATGCCCTTGGTGTTCCACATCTGGTGGAGGAACTGGCGCATCAGTACCTCACCCGAGGGTCGACCAGGGCGTTCAGGATGTCCACGAGCACGCTCACGATCACGACGATGATCGCGAAGAACGTGACGAGGCCCTGCACCGCGATGTAGTCGCGGGCGGTGACGTACTGGACCAGCTCGGTGCCGAGACCCGGCCAGTTGAAGGTGCGCTCGGTCAGCACGGCTCCCGACAGCGTGAGCGCGATCTGCAGCCCGATCACGGTGATCACCGGGACCAGGGCGTTGCGGAACGCGTGCTTGCGAATCACCCGCCCCTCGGGGATGCCTCGGGCCCGGGCGGCCTCCACGTAGTCACCCTTCATCGCCTGGATCACGTTCACCCGGACCAGCCGGATGATCACGCCGGAGAGCAGCAACCCGAGGGTCAGGCAGGGCAGCACGTGGTGCTTGAGGATGTCGAGGACCGCGTCCTGGTTGCCGGATAGCATCGCGTCGAGCAGCAGCACATGGGTCTTGGGTTGCACGGTGAACTTCGTGACCACCGAGCCGATGTCGTTCGTCGGCCAGCCGGGGAAGACCTTGACCACCAGCAGGACGAGCATGATGCCGACCCAGAAGATCGGCGCGGCGTACGACACGACGCCGAAGATCCGGATGCCGGCGTCCAACGGCGTGTCGCGGTAGCGGCCGGCGAGCCGGCCCAGCGGCAGTCCGATCACCAGCGCGAAGACGAACGCGCCGAGGGTCAGCGTGAGCGTCGCACCGCCCTGGTCCTTGATGATGTCGAGCACCGGGCGGTTGTCGCTGATCGTCTTGCCGAAGTCGAGGTGCACCACGTTGCCGAGGTACTCGAGGTACTGCACGATCATCGGCCGGTCCAGGCCGAGCGCGGCCCGGCGGGCGTCGAGGGCCTGCTCGTTGAGCTTGCCCCCGACGGCCGCCGACACCGGGTCGCCCGGCGCCACCCGCAGCAGGAAGAACACAATGGTGAGGAGCACCCACATCATCGGGATCACCAGGGCCAGGCGGACCAGGATGTAGCGGGGCAGCGACCCCGACGTGGAGCTCAGGTCAGCCGCCGCTCTTGCTGATCATCCAGAAGCGGAAGATGTACGTCGGGTCCAGGGTGTCGGCGACGCCCTGCATGGACTTCGACGCCACCGCGACGTTCTGGCCGTTCCACGACGGGATCAGCGGCACGTCCTCGGCCACGATGTCCTGGAGCTGGCCGATCTCGGCGTCGCGGGCCGCCTCGTCGGTCTCACCGAGCTCCTTGTCGAGGAGCGTGTTGACCTCGTCGCTCGAGTAGCCGTTGGCGAAGAAGCCACCGTCCCGGATGAACGGGGTGAGGTAGTTGTCGGCGTCCAGGAAGTCGGGGTACCAACCGAGGATGAAGAGGTCGTAGGCGCCCTCCTTGTAGAGGGTCTGGTACTCCTCCCACTCCGCGTCCTCGGTCTTCACGGTGAAGAGACCGCTGCTGTTCAGCTGGTCGGCGAGCTCGTTGGCCTCGTCGACGGCGTTCGGCCCGTAGTGCGTCGGCGTGTAGCCGAGCGTGAGGTCGATCGGCGTCTTGATGCCGGCGTCGTCCAGCAGCTGCTTGGCGGCGTCGATGTCGGGCTCGCCGTACTTCTCCTCGAACGAGTCCTTCTGGCCGCCGAAGCCGGGCGGCACGATCGAGTACGCCGGCGACACGGTGCCGTCGTAGGCGTTCTTGGCGATCGCGTCCCGGTCGATGATCTGGGCGACCGCCTGACGGGTGGCCACCTCCTTGGCGGGCTCGTTGCCGAGCTGCCACACCCAGTAGCGGAACTCCGAGCCCTTGCCGCGCACGACGTCGACCTTGCCGCCGTCCTCCAGCGAGGTCAGGTCGGTGGGGCTGAGCGTGCGCCAGGCGATGTCGACAGCGCCGTTCTCGACGTCGGTCTTGAGCGGGGCCGGGTCGTTGTAGTACTTCACGAACACCTGCGACGACTGGGCCGCTCGCGGGCCGTCGTACTTCGGGTTGGCCTCGAGGACGGCCTGCTCGCCGGGCTTGTACTGGCTGAGCACGAACGGGCCGGAGCCGATGACCGCGTCATCGGCCATCAGCTTGTCGGCCGGGAAGGTCTCCTCGTCGACGATCGAGGCCGTCGCGGTGGTCAGCACCTTGAGGAAGGTCAGGTCCGGCTGGTTGAGGTGGAAGACCACGGTCGTGTCGTCCGGGGTCTCGATGGCCCCGTCGGCGAGCGTCGGGCTCTTCTCGTCACCGTTGCTGATCGCACCGAGCAGCACCGAGGAGCCGTTGGGGTCGGCGATCTCGATGTTGCGCTTGAAGGAGAACGCGAC
>JAOPYB010000342.1 GCA_025964835.1 Nocardioides sp.
CCACGATGATGAAGGTCTCGGACCCGATCATCTTCGGCCACGTCGTGCGCGCGTTCTTCCCCGACGTCTTCGCGCAGTACGGCGACCAGCTGGCCGCCGCCGGCCTCAGCCCCAACGACGGCCTCGCCGGGATCCTGGCGGGCCTGGACAGGCTCGAGGACCCCGCCGCCGTCAGGGCGGCCTTCGACCAGGGCATCGCCGACGGACCGGCTCTCGCGATGGTCGACTCCGACAAGGGCATCACCAACCTGCACGTGCCGTCCGACGTGATCGTCGACGCCTCGATGCCCGCGATGATCCGCACCTCCGGCCACATGTGGGGCCCCGACGGCAGCGAGGCCGACACCCTCGCGGTAATCCCGGACTCGTCGTACGCCGGGATCTACCAGGTCGTCATCGACGACTGCCGCGCCCACGGTGCCTACGACCCGGCCACGATGGGCTCGGTACCGAACGTGGGCCTGATGGCGCAGGCCGCCGAGGAGTACGGCTCCCACGACAAGACCTTCGAGATCCCCACCACCGGCACCGTGCGCGTGGTCGACACCGACGGCGACGTCGTGCTCGAGCACGCCGTCTCCAAGGGCGACATCTACCGGATGTGCCAGACCAAGGACGTCCCGATCCGTGACTGGGTCAAGCTGGCCGTCACCCGCGCCCGCGCGACCGGCGTGCCCACGATCTTCTGGCTGGACGAGAACCGCGCCCACGACGCCAACCTGATCGCCAAGATCAACGAGTACCTCCCGCAGGCCGACATCGTCGGCGACACCGAGGGGCTCGACATCCGGATCATGTCGCCCGAGGACGCGATCGCCCTCTCGCTGGAGCGCATCCGCAACGGCGAGGACACCGTCTCGGTCACCGGAAACGTGCTCCGCGACTACCTCACCGACCTGTTCCCGATCCTGGAGCTCGGCACGAGCGCCAAGATGCTGTCGGTGGTCCCGCTCATCAACGGTGGCGGCCTGTTCGAGACCGGCGCCGGCGGATCGGCGCCCCCGCACGTGCAGCAGCTGGTCAAGGAGAACTACCTGCGCTGGGACAGCCTCGGCGAGTTCCTCGCGCTCGCGGTGAGCTTCGAGCACCTCGCGCAGACGACCGACAACAAGCGGGCGCAGGTCCTCGCCGACACCCTGGACCGGGCGACCGGCACGGTCCTCGACGAGAACAAGTCGCCCTCGCGCCGGGTCGGCTCGATCGACAACCGCGGCTCGCACTTCTACCTGGCGCTCTACTGGGCCCAGGAGCTGGCCACGCAGACCGACGACGCCGAGCTCGCGGCCGACTTCAAGGCCCTGGCCGAGAAGCTGGCCGGCGGCGAGGAGGCGATCAACGCCGAGCTGATCGCCGTCCAGGGCCACCCGGCCGACATCGGCGGCTACTACAAGCCCGACGACGCGAAGACCGACGCGGTGATGCGCCCCTCGAAGACGCTGAACGAGGCCCTCGCCTCGCTCTGACGCGCCCGCGTCGTGCAGCACGACCCTGGGCAGCACGACTGCCGGTCGGAGGCCGGGTCCTCCCGAGAGGACGACCCGGCCTTCGACGTACCCGGTCCCGCTCCACACCCCTGCAGGCGGGACCGGTGCTCGTGGGGCTACTCCTTCACGGCGCCCGCGCTGGCGTTCATGATCCGTTTCTGGAACACGAAGAAGACGATCGCGACCGGGATCGTCATGATCGCGGCGGCGGCGAGCTTGAGCGGGTACTTGGTGCCCTGGCCGTAGCCGCCGGAGGCGAGGCGCGCGACCCCCTTGGTCAGGGTGAAGAGCTCGGGCTTGTTGCTCGCGACGATGAAGTGGTTGAGCTCGTTCCACGAGCCCTGGAAGGACAGGATCACGATCGTCATCACCGCCGGCCGCGCCATCGGCAGCACGATCGACCAGAAGATGCGGAACGTGCCGGCGCCGTCGATGCGGGCCTGCTCCTCGATGCTGACCGGGATCGACTCGAAGAAGTTCTTCATGATGAAGATCCCGGCGGCGTCGGCGAGCAGCGGGATCACCATGCCGCTGTAGGAGTTGAACATGTGGAGCTGGTTGATGACGAGGAACTTCGGGATCAGCAGCACCACGTTGGGGACCGCCATGACGGCGACGAGCAGGGCGAACATGACGGCGCGCCCGCGGAAGGGGATCCGCGCCAGGGCGTAGCCGGCGAGGGAGTCGAAGAAGACCCGCCCCAGGGTGACCAGCAGCGTGATGACCGCCGAGTTGGCGAACCAACGCGGGAAGGGCGAGTCGACGAACAACGTGCGGTAGGCCTCGACGGTCGCGGTGCGCGGGATCAGCGAGAGCGGGTCGGCGGCCGCCTCAGGCTCGGTCTTGAACGACGTGGCGAGATCGACCAGGAACGGCAGGACGTAGACCACGGCCAGGGCGACCAGGACGACGTAGACGCCCAGGCCGGCGCCGCGGCGGGTGGTGCCGGCCGCGCTCATCGCGCCGTCTCCTGGCGCACGGCCATCGCGGTGGCCCGCCCGCGCCGCGACCGGCGGCGGTCGGGTGCGTCCGGCGCCCCGCCGAGCAGCCAGCGCTGGAGCAGGGTCAGCACCACGATGATGGCGAACAGGATGAACGAGATCGCGGCGCCCTGTCCCCACTGCTGGTTGTTGAAGGCCGTCGTGAACGAGAGGTACGCCGGCGTGACGGTGGTCTTGGCCGGCCCGCCCTGGGTGCCGGTGTAGATCTGGTCGAACACCTGCCAGCAGCCGATCAGCCCGAGGGTCAGCACCGTGAAGAGCGTCGGGCGCAGCATCGGCAGCGTGAGGAAGCGGAAGCGCTGCCACGCCGACGCGCCGTCGACCATGCCGGCCTCGTCTATCTCCTCGCCGACGTTCCGCAGGGCCGCGATGAACAGCAGCATGAACGTGCCCGAGGTGCTGAAGACCGCCATCAGGATGAACGCGAACATCGCCACCGACGGGCCGGACAGCCAGTCCCACCAGGTGATGCCGAGGACCCCGTGCCCGGCGAGGGCGGCCGGTGAGTCCGAGACCCCGACGGCGGCGAGCAGCAGGTGCAGCAGCCCGCGCGGGTCGTTGAACCAGTTCGGCCCGTGCAGCCCGACCCAGCTCAGTGCCTGGTTGACGGCTCCGGTGGTGCTGAACAGGAAGAGCCAGAGCACCGTGATGGCCACCGAGCTGGTGACCGACGGGAAGTAGAACGCGGTCCGGAACAGGCCCCGGCCGCGCAGCATCCGGGTGTTGACGAGGACCGCGAGCGCGAGGGCCAGTGCGGTCTGGAGCGGAACGACCAGGGCGACGTAGTAGGCGTTGTTGCGCAGCGAGGTGCCGAAGTCGCGCTCGGCGAGCGTCCCCCCGGAGAGGATCGCCCGGTAGTTGTCCAGCCCGACGTAGCCGACCGTCGAGGCGAACGGACTGCCCCGGCCGCCCCAGTCGGAAACGCTCACCCAGAGGGCCATGATGACCGGCACCGCGAGGAACAGGCCCAGGACCGCCAGTGCCGGTGCGATGAACAGCCAGCCGTCCCGGGTCCGGCCGCTGTTGACCGTGCGGCTCACTTGTCCGAGTCGAGCACGGCCTGGAGCTCGTCCTGCACCGAGGACAGGATGGTCTTGGGGTCGGAGGACTTCAGGGTCTCGAGCTG
>JAOPYB010000533.1 GCA_025964835.1 Nocardioides sp.
ATCGCCGAGTAGTGCACGAAAACGTCGTCGCCGCCGTCCTCCTGCGCAATGAAGCCGAAACCCTTCTCGGCGTTGAACCACTTCACGGTGCCTTGAGCCATTGCTCTGTACTCCTATATCGGTGCGATGAGGCCCCCACTTCGAGGGCCCCGCATCAGATGCGGTGACACGTCGCTCCGACATGTGGATTGACACCACAAACACGAAACGCCGTTGGATCACAAACTCCGCGGGCGTCAGACCTGCTGGAACTTGCACCTGTTGCTGTTACGACACTACCAAGCCCACGGCCTGAGGAAACATTCCCGGGCCACCTTTCTCACGAACTGGCGTGAAGGTTGCGCGTCGGCGGCGTGTCGGCGCGGGAAATCGAGCGGGTCGAGCCGCCCGGGGGCACGGCCGGGACGGGCTCAGCCGCCCAGCGCCATGACGGTCAGCGCCACCTGGATCTCGGCCAGGTCCCGCGGGTCCCGGAGATCGAGCCCGAGCTCCTGCTCGATGCGGCGCAGGCGGTAGCCGAGGCTGTTCTTGTGCAGGTGCATGTGCCGTGCCGTCTCGGAGGCGTTCATGTTCTGCTGCAGGTAGGCCTCGAGGGTCTCGAGGAGCTCCTGCTGTCCGGACAGCGGCTCCAGCACCCTGGCCGCGCGGGGTGCCAGCTGCTCGATGTCGAACTGCAGCACCATCCAGTCGACCAGGGCCAGGGCGCCCTGGTCCACCGTCGTGCCCGGGCCGGTACGACGCGCGTGGACGCAGGCGATCTCGGCCTCGCGCCGCGACCGGGACAGCCCGTGGAGGCCGCCGGAGGGCAGGCCCACTCCGACCGCGAGCTGGCCAGACCTCCCGCCCCACAGCTGGTCGAGCGGATAGCTCTCGGGCACGATCATCACCAGCCGGTCGTCGATGACGGCGGTGGGAGAGGTCAGGGACTGGCGCGCCAGGGTGGCCTCCACCTCGCCCGCGAGCTCCTCGACCAGGGCGCCCCCGACGAAGTCCGAGGCAAGCACGACCCGCAGGTGGGGGTCGTCGATGTCGACGCCCAGGCCACGGCCGCGCGCGACCAGCGAGCGCTCGGCCCGTGGGGCGCGTGGGTCGTCTCCCGCCGGCTGGAAGATCGCCAGCAGGAGCTCGCGGCGCCCCTTGCGCAGCACGTCGAGCTCGTAGAGACGGATCCGGTGCAGGGCCGTGAGCAGCGCGGTGGCGTCGCGCAGGCCGCGTTCCACCACGCTCGAGGCCAACGACGCGTGGTCCGTCGTCACGACCACCCAGCGCACCGGGAACCCGTCCACCAGGATGGCCGCCGCCTGGAGATTGCGGTCCACGACGAGAGGCATCTCCTCGGCGTGCGGGGCCAGCCTCTGGAGCCGGCGCCAGTGGTCGGCGGCGTCCAGCGGACGGCTTGCCGAGACGACGTTGCCGACCGGGTCGAACAGCGAGACGGAAGCCCGCACCACCTGGGCGAGGCGCCCGGCCAGGGCCGCCTCGGGGTCCGGCTCGGCCACCGCGTCGACCAGCCGGTCGCGTACGGCGATGGTGCGGCGCAGTGCGTTCATGTCCTGGCTGAGCAGCTGGCCGTTGACGAAGCGGACGATGTCACGAAACGTCGTGAGCTCGGGGACCTCGAAGACCGTGAAGTCGTGCCTGCGCGCCTCATCGACGAGCGCCGCGGGCAGGTCGTCGAAGACCACGCCGACGCCGAACCCGAGCGCAGCGACCCCTCCGCTCGCCAGGTCCGCGACCAGGCGCCGCTGTTCGGCCGGGCGCCGCCACAGCCGGATGCCGGTGGTCAGCACGATCCAGCCGGGGGGCACCCAGCGCAGCGGCTCCTCGACCTCGAGCACGTGGGCGCCACCGATGCTCGCCTGCAGCTGGTCGCTGTGCCCGGAGATCACGCTGAGGGCGAACTCCTGCTGGTCCAGCAGGTCCTGGAGCTTCATGAGCTACCTCGGAGCTGCCCGGCGAGACGGCGCCCTGGCCTCACCCACATCGCCCACGCACCTCGCTCTCGTCACGGTGCACACCACCAGGCGGCGAACCGGGTGCCAGAGTACGACCGGCTCCGCCCGGTGACAGCAGAGCCTTGCCCACGTCACGCGGGCGGTGTGGGCACGGGGTGGGCCGGGGACCGCTCAGCCGTGGTCGCCGGCGACCCACTCGACGATGAAGTCGTCGAGCGACCCGGTGTGGAACTCGGCCCGGGTGAACAGCTTCCAGTCCAGGATCGAGCGCTGGAGCTCGAGGGTGGTGTGCACCCCGGTGACCTCGAACTCCGCGAGCGCGCGCCGGGCACGAGCGAGGGCCTCCTCGCGGGTGCGGCCGGTGACCAGCGCCTTGGCGATCATCGAGTCGTAGAAGGGCTGGATCGTGTCACCGGTCTCGAGGCCGGTGTCGGTGCGGACCCCGGGGCCGCCCGGCAGCTTGAGCAGCTCGACGTGGCCCGGCGACGGGAAGAAGCCCTGCCGTGGGTTCTCGGCGTTGACCCTGAACTCGATCGCACAGCCGCGGAACGTGATGTCGTCCTGGCCGAAGCCCAGCGGCTGGCCGTCCGCCACGCGGATCTGCTCCGCGATCAGGTCGATGCCGGTCACCAGCTCACTGACACCGTGCTCCACCTGGATGCGGGCGTTGACCTCGATGAAGTAGAACTCGTGCGTGGTGGAGTCCACCAGGAACTCGACCGTCCCGGCACCCGTGTAGCCCACGTGGGCGGCCAGGCGGGTGGCGGCCGCCCAGAGCCGGTCGCGCACCTCGCTCGGGAGGCCGGGGGCGGGACTCTCCTCGACGAGCTTCTGGCGGCGACGCTGCAGCGAGCACTCTCTCTCGCCGAGGTGCACGACGTTGCCGTGGG
>JAOPYB010000350.1 GCA_025964835.1 Nocardioides sp.
GTCCCGACGACCTGAGCCGCCGGATAGAACGTGGACTCGACGTCACTCACGATGGCCGGACCGGTTGCGTCGACAGTGCCCTCCGAGACGACCTGGTGCGGGTCGGAGTCGTTGCCGTCGTGGTCGAGAGCACCTCCCAGGACCGCAATGCCGGCAGCCGCCGCGAGTGCGACACCGATGCCGACGCCGACGCCGGTCAGGGTCTTCCGCCGTCCCCCGTCATGAGCGCGCTCCTGTGCCCGGCGCAGGAACACATCCTCGGGCATGGCGTCTCTCCTCGTCCGCGCCCACCGACAACGGCGACACTCGAACGTTACCGCCGTGCCTCCCTGCGCACGTGCCAAGCAGCTGGGCGGCCCGGGGTACGCCGCTACGAGACGCGGTCCCGCGTCGCTCGGGTGACCGTGCCGGCATCCGGGTCCCAGCGCCGGAGCTCGGTCAGGCTCAGCACGACGTCGCCGTGGCCCAGGACGTCGAGGGCCCGCTGGGCGTCCGCGCGCGGGAGCCGCCGGCCCAGCGTCAGGTGCGGCAGCCAGCCCGGGTGCTGCGGCGCGTCCACGTGCGCCCGGATCCGCAGCACCGCCGCCATCAGGTCGTCGTCGACGTCAACGACCCGGGCCAGCGTGATCTTGCGGCCGCCGAGGACGAGCAGGCCCGACGTGCGCACGGTCAGGGGGAGCAGCGGCTCGAGCTCGTCGACGGCCAGCCGCTCCACCTCGGGCGTGATCGCCGGCGCGGCGACCAGGGTGAGGTGTGGCGTGTTGGTCATGCCCCGATGGTCGAGCTGGGAGCGGAGCCCCGCCTCGCGGAGCGCCTGCCAGTCGGCGAGGACCGCCGAGCGCCCCGCGTCGTCGGGCAGCAGCTCGAGGGAGTGGTAGAGCACGGGGCCGAGACTAGACATACTCGCCGCATGAGCCTCCTCGACAGCTGGACCCGCAGCGAGCACACGGCCGGCGGGGTCACGCACCCGACGTACCGCAAGGGCAGCGGTCCCGGCGTGATCGTGATCCACGAGATCCCCGGCATGACCGACCAGGTCATCGGGTTCGGCGACGAGGTCGTCGCCGCCGGCTTCACCGTCGTGATGCCGGAGCTCTTCGGCACGCCCGGCGCGCGCATGTGGGTCGGCGCCGTCCTCAAGGTGCTCCCGAAGGTGTGCGTCAGCCGCGAGTTCACGGTGCTCGCCACCGGCGAGACGTCACCCGTCGCCGGCTGGCTGCGCAGCCTCGCGCGCGACCTGCACGCCGAGCTCGGCGGGCCGGGCGTCGGCGCCCTCGGGATGTGCTTCACCGGCGGCTTCGCCCTCGCCATGATGGTCGACAGCTCCGTCGTCGCGCCGGTGGTGTGCCAGCCCTCGCTGCCCTTCGCGGTGACGAAGAAGCACGGCGCCGACCTCAACCTCACCCCCGCCGACCTCGCGACCGTCAGGGACCGCGCGGCCGCCGGCTGCCAGGTGCTCGGCCTGCGCTACCGCAAGGACGGCGCCGTCGGGACCCGCTTCGACACGCTCACCCGTGAGATCGGCGATGCGTTCATCCGGGTGGAGTTCGACGGCAAGGGCCACTCGACCCTCACCGAGCACCGCCAGCAGGAGGGCGTGGACCGGGTGCTCGCCTTCTTCGAGGAGAAGCTGCAGGCGTAGCGCTCGGGTCCCGCCGGACGTCATACGGATGGTGGCCCATGACGCTCGGTTCGTATGACGTGCTGACTCACCGGGGATACGGTCACGCCCATGGACTTCGAGTTCTCCGGCACCCTCGTCGAGTGGCGAGGACCCTCGCCGTACTACTTCGTGCGCATCCCCGAGGACGAGAGCGACGACATCAAGTTCGCGGCCAAGGGGATCGAGTACTGGGGTCAGGTGCCGGTGACCATCCGGATCAACGACACCGAGTTCACCACCGCACTGTTCCCCAAGGACGGCTGCTACCTGATCCCGCTCAAGGTCGCCGCCCGCAAGGCGGCAGGGATCGACCTCGACGTCGACCTCGATGGCAGGCTCGATGGCAGGCTCGAGGTCGGGCTCAGCGTCGGGCGGGCCTGAGGTCCGTTCCGCCTGCCGGGCAGGCCGTCGCCGTCGATCGCCAGGCGTAACGCCACCCCACCGGCCTCGTTGATGCGGCGTGAACGCGCGTCGTCTCCTGCTGCCGGTAGTCGCCCTCGCTCTCGCGGTGCTCGGCACCTCGTCCGCCCTGGGAAGCCCGTCCGAGTCGTACGTCGGCCCGCACTTCGGCAACGGCCATCTGCCCGCCGGGTGCCTCGTCGACCGCGACCCGATCAACCCCGACAACCACTGCTACCACATGAAGGTCGGCCTCAACGCGCTCGATTCCCCCAAGGTCGACGTCGACGTGCTGATCCCGGTGTCGCCGGCCGCGGAGCGCGACATGCGCGTTGCGACGCAGGCGGTGCAGATGTGGGACGACGGCCTGCACTACCTCGCGGACCAGATGGGCCTGCCCTGGCTGGTCAAGGGGTTCGACATGGACGTGCGCACGCACGAGATCCCCGTCGACGAGGCCGGCCAGCCGAGGGACCCGATCCACCTGGTCGACCCCGAGATCGTCGTGGTCGTCTCCAACCCGGCCGGCGGCATCGGCATCGGCATCGACCCGACGGCCTTCGGCAGTGCGCTCGGGCTGTACGACGATCAGGGCGTGCCCTGCACCCAGGTCCCCGACCCGTTCAGCATGTCCTCGTGGCAGGCCCGCGAAGGCTTCGACCAGCACGACGACGAGCCCGGCGGCACCTACGTGCAGGACTGCGGCGGCGTGGGCGGCAACGTCTGCTTCGCCGTGAACGGTGCGGTCGACCCGGCGACCGGTGCCAGCGACTTCTTCCCGCTGTTCGACCTGGTCAGTCACGAGTTCGGCCACTGCCTCACGCTCGGTCACGTGGGTGACGGTGCCGACGGCCCGTGGGGACCGACCCCGACCAACGACATCATGGCGTACAGCACCGATCCGCCGCTGATCAACAAATGCGTCTCCACGCTCGACGTCGAGGGCTTCGCCCTGCGGATGAGCAACTACCTCGACGTGAACGCCGACGGGCACGTCAGCCACCACGACCTCCTGGTTCCCAACGACGAGCTGGGTGACGGCACGAGCCCGTTCCAAGTGCAGAATCCGGCCGACCACCACTACGCGTCCCCGACCGGCGACCCCGCAGACTGTCCGCAGGCCGACCAGTCCCTGGTGCCGGGTGCCGAGGGCGACTTCCTGCCGAAGCCCGTGGCCACGACGCGCCAGCGGCTCCGGCTCGGCGAGGCCGCCATCGCCGACGGACGCCTCCACGTGCACGGCTCGGTCACGCGCGTCCCGCTGGCGACCCAGCCCACGGCGTTCTCCGCGCGTGCGACGGACGGCGCGGGCGACGCCTACTCCCCGGTGACAGACCTCGAGGGCGTGCACGTCAAGGTCACCCGCACGGCGGTGGACGCGGTGATCGACGCGACCCAGGTGTGGCCGGTCGTGGACGGGACGTCACCGGTCGCCTACAGCCTCACCATCGACGGTCGCCGACTCGACTCCTTCGTGCCCACCGGCGGCACCGACGACCAGCCCGTCGTCATGGACAACGGCACCGGCTACTACCTGCCGAAGGGCACCGCGACGTGGGACACCACGAAGAACACGGTGACCTTCCACGTTCGCCGCGACTACCTGGCCGACCAGAGCATCCGTGCGCCGTACAACGTGTACGCCGTCACCGGCTACCACACCCGCTCGAACGACTGGGTCGCCAACGACGACCTCGCTCCCGACGACCTCGACCTCGACCTGGCCGCCCCGAAGCTGGGGCCCGAGACCCGCGACGCCCCGGTGGCCAACCGGGTGACCAGCACGTCCTTCACGGCCGGACGCGGGTCGTTCGTGCCCAGCGACTCCACGCTCGGGGTCGGGCTGATCAGCACCGTCGACAGCCGCGACTACGTCCACCTTCCGATCACCCGGCAGTCCTCGGCACTGGTCACCCTGACCTGGACGGGCGACGCCACGCTCGGGCTGACAGTCGGTGGCGGCTCGTCGCAGCAGCCCGTCAAGACCAACGGGGCCAACGTGCTGCAGGTGCTCGTGCCGTGGGCTCGCCGCGACCTCACCGTCACGGTCGACCCGCAAGAGGTCCTCGACCCGACCGACTACACACTGAGCGTCAAGCACACCACCGTGATCGCCGACCGCGACGGCGACCACGTGCCGGACGTTGCCGACAACTGCCCCGGAGCCCGCGGCCCGAGCGCCGGCGGCGGCTGCCCGGACAGCGACCACGACACGATCTTCGACGTCGGCGACGCCTGCCCCAGCGTCCCGGGGATCGGCGCCGACGGCTGCCCGACGGGCCGCGGCGAGCGCGTGGTCGCGCTCCTCGACGGCGAGCGTGTCGACGCCACCAGCGTGGTCACGCTGCATGGCGGCTCCCAGTTCGGTCTCAGCGCGCCGGTCTCGCGCGGTAGCCACCTGCTCGAGGTGCGCTGGTACGACGGCAACACGCTGGTCGCCAGCGCCCGTCGCACCCTCGGCTGAGGTCTCATCAGCCTTCTAGGCCCCGAGCACCAGCCCGCTGGTTGGGACACCGGTGCCGGCGGTGACGAGCACGTTGGCGACGTCATCGACCTGGTTGACCGACGTGCCGCGGACCTGGCGGACACCCTCGGCGATGCCGTTCATGCCGTGGATGTAGGCCTCACCGAGCTGCCCTCCGTGCGTGTTGAGCGGCAGCCGCCCGCCGATCTCGATCGCCCCGTCGGCGATGAAGCCCGGCGCCTCGCCACGGCCGCAGAACCCGAGCTCCTCCAGCTGCATCAGGACGTACGGCGTGAAGTGGTCGTAGAGCACCGCCATCTGCATGTCGGCCGGTCCCAGCCCGGACTGTCGCCAGAGCTCGCGGCCCACGACGCCCATCTCCGGGACCCCGATGTCGTCGCGGTAGTAGGACGTCATCACGAACTGGTCGACCCCACTGCCCTGCGCGGCGGCGGCGACGTACGCCGGCCGCTGCGCGAGGTCCCGCGCTCGCTCCGCGGACACCACGTCGAGGGCGACGGCGCCGTCGCTCTCCTGGCAGCAGTCGAGCAGGTGCAGCGGCTCGACGATCATCCGCGAGGCCTGGTGGTCATCGAGCGTGATCGGCTTGCCGTAGAAGAACGCCTCCGGGTTGTTGGCGGCGTGCCGGCGGTCGGCGACGGCCACCCGGCCGAAGTC
>JAOPYB010000355.1 GCA_025964835.1 Nocardioides sp.
AGCCGGTCTCCACGGCACCCCGGTCGCCGGCGCGGCGCGGCACCCAGGCGAGCCGGGCCCCGGTCTGCTTCGCGAGGGCCGCGGCAGCGGTCAGGGCGCCCGGCGAGGTGGCGAGCCGCTCGCCGACCAGGATCACCCCGGTCGGGTCGAGGCCGAAGTCGCTGTGGGTGACGAGCTGCTCGAGGGCGGCGGCCTCAGCGCCCGGTGCGGTCGGGACCAGCTGGCCGTTCATCTTGCGCAGCCCCCGCGAGGCGTACGGCGCCAGCGAGACCACCCGGGTGCGGTGGTGCTGGGCGGCCTTGCGCAGGCGCAGGAAGAGGGCGCCCGCCTCGTCCTCCGGCTCGAGGCCGGCCAGCACGACGGTGGAGGCGGTCTCGAGGTCGGCGTACGTCACCGACGAGGAGAGCACGACCTCGGAGGCGAGGAACGAGGCCTCCTCGGCCGAGAGCGGACGCGCCCGGAAGTCGATGTCGTTGGTCGCCAGGGCGACCCGGGCGAACTTGGCGTAGGCGTAGGCGTCCTCGGCGGTCACGCGGCCACCGGTCAGCACCGCCGAGGCACCGGCGGCGCGCAGGCCGCGGGCGGCGACCGCGAAGGCCTCCGGCCACGACGCGGGGCGCAGCGAGCCGTCCTCGTCGCGCACCTGGGGGTGCGTCAGCCGGTCGGCGAGCCCGGCGTAGCCGAACGCGAAGCGGTCCTTGTCGGTGATCCACTCCTCGTTGACCTCGGGGTCGTTGCCGGCGAGGCGGCGCATCACCTTGCCGCGGCGGTGGTCGACGCGGATGGCGGAGCCGCAGGAGTCGTGCTCGGCGACCGACGGCGTGGAGACCAGGTCGAACGGGCGCGAGCGGAAGCGGTACTCGGCGCTGGTCAGGGCCCCGACGGGGCAGATCTGGATCGTGTTGCCGGAGAAGTAGCTCTGGAAGGGCTCCTTCTCGTAGATGCCGACCTGCTGCAGGGCGCCGCGCTCGAGGAGCTCGATGAACGGGTCGCCGGCGATCTGCGCGGAGAACCGGGTGCAGCGGGCGCAGAGCACGCAGCGCTCCCGGTCGAGCAGCACCTGGGCGGAGATGTTGATGGGCTTCGGGAAGGTGCGCTTGACGCCCTCGAAGCGGGTCTCCCCGCGCCCGTTGGACATCGCCTGGTTCTGGAGCGGGCACTCGCCGCCCTTGTCGCAGACGGGGCAGTCGAGCGGGTGGTTGATCAGCAGGAACTCCATGATCCCCTGCTGGGCCTTGTCGGCGACCGGGCTGGAGACCTGGGTGTTGACGACCATGCCCTCGGCGACCGTGATCGTGCACGAGGCCTGCGGCTTCGGGAAGCCGCGCCCGTTGCCGGCGTCGGGGACGTCGACCAGGCACTGACGACAGGCGCCGACCGGCGCCAGCAGCGGGTGGTCGCAGAAGCGCGGGATCTGCACGCCGACCTGCTCGGCGGCGCGGATCACGAGCGTGTCCGGGGGGACGCTGACCTGGATGCCGTCGATCGTCAGGCTGACGAGATCAGTCTTCTCGGGCGTCGTCGTCATGCTGGGTCCTCACGGAGTTGTTCGACGGAGGAGCGGAGCGGGGGAGGCGAAGAGGCTCGTGGGGTGCTCATGCTGTTGCTCCAGCGGTCGCGAACAGGGTGGACGCGGTCGGGTCGAACGGGCAGCCGCCCTGGGTGAGGTGGGCGATGTACTCGTCGCGGAAGTACTTGATCGAGCTCACGATCGGGCTGACCGCACCGTCGGCCAGCGCGCAGAACGAGCGGCCGAGGATGTTGTCGCACTGGTCGAGCAGCAGGTCGAGGTCGGACTCGCTGCCGAGCCCCTTCTCCAGTGCGGCGAGCGTCTGGACCAGCCACCAGGTGCCCTCGCGGCACGGGGTGCACTTGCCGCAGGACTCGTGCTTGTAGAACTCGGTCCAGCGCAGCGTGGCGCGGACCACGCAGGTGGTCTCGTCGAAGAGCTGGAGCGCGCGGGTGCCGAGCATCGAGCCGGCCTCGCCGACGCCCTCGAAGTCGAGGGGCACGTCGAGGTGCTCGGCGGTCAGCAACGGGGTGCTGGAGCCACCGGGGGTCCAGAACTTCAGCTCGTGACCGGTGCGCATCCCGCCGGCCAGGTCGATCAGCTGGCGCAGGGTGATGCCGAGGGGCGCTTCGTACTGGCCGGGCCGGGTGACGTGGCCGGAGAGCGAGAAGATGCCGTAGCCCTTGGACTTCTCGGTGCCCATCGAGGAGAACCAGCCCGCGCCGTTGGCGATGATGCTCGGCACCGACGCGATCGACTCGACGTTGTTGATCACGGTCGGGCTCGCGTAGAGACCGGCAACCGCCGGGAACGGCGGGCGCAGGCGCGGTTGGCCGCGGCGACCCTCCAGCGAGTCGAGGAGGGCCGTCTCCTCGCCACAGATGTAGGCGCCGGCGCCGGCGTGCACCACGAGCTCGAGGTCGTAGCCCGAGCCGTGGATGTCGGTGCCGAGATGGCCCGCGAGGTAGGCCTCCTGCACGGCGCGCTGCAGGCGGCGTACGACGTGGAGGACCTCGCCGCGGACGTAGATGAACGCCTTGTTGGCGCGGATGGCGTAGGAGCTGATGATGACGCCCTCGATGAGCGTGTGCGGGCTCGCCATCATGAGCG
>JAOPYB010000389.1 GCA_025964835.1 Nocardioides sp.
GTCGCTGGTGTCGATGTGGTCCACGCCGAGCTCGATCGCCCGCTGCAGCACGCGGCGGGCCTCGTCGGGGTCCTTCGGGGGTCCCATGATGTGCGGACCGGTGAGGCGCATCGCGCCGTACCCGATCGGCTTGACGTCGGAGAGTCGCTTCATGACGTCCAGCCTGCCCGGCGGGCTGCCGCGAACCAAGTACGGCGCCCTAGGCTTGCCACATGAGCCCTGCGAGCCATGTCACCTGCACGGTCGAGGACGGTGTCGCCCAGGTGCGCCTGGACCGGCCGGACAAGCTGAACGCCCTGACCCTGCAGGTCCTCGACGACCTCGTCGCCACCGCCCACGCCCTCCGCAGGGACCGCACCCTGCGCGCCGTCGTCATCGCCGGCGAGGGCGACGCGTTCTGCGCCGGCCTCGACTTCGGCTCGGTGCTCCGGCAGCCCGCGAAGATCGCGACCAGCTTCGTGCCGCGCCCGCTGCGGGGGACCAACACGTTCCAGGAGGCCTGCTGGGCCTGGCGCCGGCTGCCCGTGCCGGTGATCGCGGCCGTCCACGGCCACTGCCTCGGCGGCGGCCTGCAGATGGCGCTGGCGGCCGACTTCCGCTTCGCGACGCCCGACTCGCAGTGGTCGGTGCTCGAGGGCAAGTGGGGGATCATCCCCGACATGTCGGGCATCCGCAGCCTGGCCGAGCTGGTCGGCATCGACACCGCCAAGCGGCTGACGATGACCGCCGAGGTGCTCTCCGGCAAGGAGGCCCACGACCTCGGCCTGGTTACCGGCCTCGACGCCGACCCGCTCGCGGCCGCAGCCGAGCTCGTCGGACGGCTCAAGGGCCGCTCGCCCGACCAGCTCGCCGCGGCCAAGCGGCTCTTCAACGACACCTGGACCGCGAGCCCGCGGCGCACGTTCGCCCGCGAGCGCATCGAGCAGGCCTGGCTGCTGGCCGCCCGCAACACCAAGGTCGCCCGCGAGGCCGCGTTCAGGCGGGTGCCGCCGGAGTTCGGCCCCCGCGGCCGCTAGCCGGCCGCCGCGTCGGACAACCCATCCGGACGTCACTCTTCCGGAATCCGCCACGGTCCCGGCACCGGGCCGGTTATCCTCGGGTCGCGCCTGCCGGGATGCGTTGACTGTCGGGGGGCGGCCGTGCCCCATGCGGGGGAGCGGGCGGCATGACCACTGTCGATACGGGACCGAGCGAGCCGAGCACGGCCGCAGCCGTGCTGCTCACCCCCGAGCTGGTCGAGACCTACGTCCGCGACGCGAAGCTCGTGCTCGTCAACGCCGCGACGTACGCCGCCTCCGTCGCGGCCTTCGCCGCCCTGCGGATCGCCCTGTCGGTCCCGCACCTGCGCGCCGCGGTCGGCACGTACGTCGTCGTGACGGTCCTCGCCATGGTCGCCAAGCACCACCTGGTCTCCCGTGCGCTGCCCGGCGGCTTCCGGTGGGTGGTGGTCTCGCTCGTCGCGCCCCTGGGCGTCCTTGTCGTGGTCCTCACGGCGCTGGTGGAGCTCAACCACGGCACCCTCTTCGCGCAGGCCTCGGCCGCCCTGGTCGCCGCGGGCGCGGCCCAGGTCGTCGACCGGGTCGCGCTGAGTCGTGCGTGAGCTCCTGAGGCGTGCGGGTTCGCACCGCCTCGACCCGTCGCTGCGGCGCCTGCTCCGCTGGTGGACGCTGCGCTGGCTGATCCGCGTCGGTGCGGTCGCCCTGAGCATCGTCCTGGTCGGCCAGGTCCTGATGAACGCCCGCGCGCAGCCACGGGTCCCGGTCGAGGGGGCCGCGCCCTCCCGGGCCGAGCTCGACGCGGCCATCGGAGCCGCGGAGCACTATCTCGACGCCCTCTACCGCCCGCTGCCCGGCGGCGGGGCGGTCGTGTCGGAGTACTACGGCCTGCCGCTGCGCGTGCGGATCGGCGACGTCTGGGTGCGCCCCGGCGACCCGAGCCTGACGATCGCGTCGGGTGAGCAGAGCCGCGACCGTGAGTCCTACCTCTACGCCTACACCGTGCCGGGCGGGGACGACGTGGTCGAGCTGCTCGTCGTGCTGCGCTGGGGCGCGGCCGGCGATGTCCAGCTCGAGGTCTCGCAGGTTGGCGGCGCCGACTACCAGCCGCTCCAGGTCTACGTGGGCGGCCGGCAGGTCGCCGACTGGGCGTGGAGCGAACACGAGCGCGCCGCCTCGCTGAGGCTCACCGCCGGCGAACGCGGCACGTTCCGCAGCCTGCGCTACACCATCCGGCACGTGGCGATGCTCTCCGAGCTCACCTATCGCTACCGCGGCATGGAGGCGCGCGCCGACCGACTCGCGGCCACCGTGGACCGGGCCGGCTACGACGTGACCGGCGACGTCTACTCACCACTCTGGGGCGTCGCCGGCGGCAAGCCCGACGAGTTCATGTACGACCCGGCGGTCTACCGGGACTGCGGCAGCGACCCCGGCGACCCCGGCGACCCCGTGCTTCCCGACGCGCCGGGCTACTACGCCTACCAGTCCAAGGTCTGCACGATCCCGACCGTGGGCTACGTCGCCATGTCGCGGGAGGACCCGCTCGTCCCACTCGTGCAGGCCCTGCACGTGGTGCAGGAGCACCGCGACCCGGAGCGCGAGTTCTCCGACGGCGAGCACCTGAACTCCGACCCGATCAGCGTGGTGGCCGGGATGGAGGCGCGTTTCCGCGAGGCCGGCGGGATCGGCGAGTGCCTGCCGGG
>JAOPYB010000037.1 GCA_025964835.1 Nocardioides sp.
GTCGAGGCCGCCCACTGGGACGCGGTCTCGATGTTCCGCTCCGGCAAGCGGCACAAGATCTCCTCCGAGGCCGGCAAGCGCAACGAGCGCGGGGTCGACCCGGTCATCACCGAGGCCGCCGCCGACCGCGTGGTCGAGCTGCTCGTCGCCCACGGCGGGGGCACCGCCGAGCCGGGGGTCACCCTGGTCGGCCGCCCGCCCGCGCCGCTCACGATCCCGATGGCCTATGAGCTGCCCGCCCGGGTGACCGGCATGGCCATCGACGCCGCCGCCGCCGTCGCCAACCTCGAGGCCGTCGGGTGCCGCCTCGAGCGGGGCGACACCGGCGTCACCGCGACGCCGCCGCCGTGGCGTCCCGACCTGGTCGACCCCTTCGACCTGGTCGAGGAGGTCGCCCGCATCGTGGGCTACGACCGGGTGCCCTCGGTGCTGCCGGTCGCGGCCGCCGGGCGCGGCCTGACCCGCGAGCAGCGGCTGCGCCGTCGGATCGGCCGCGCCCTCGCCGGAGCGGGCTGCGTCGAGGTGCTGAGCTTCCCGTTCGTCGGCGACGCTGCCTTCGACGCGCTCGGTCTGCCCGCCGACGACGTGCTGAGGCACACCGTCCGGCTCGCGAACCCGCTCTCGAGCGAGGAGCCGGCGTACACCACCACCCTGCTGCCGGGCCTGCTCAAGGCCGCGACCCGCAACCTGGGTCGAGGTGCGCCGGGGGTGGCCCTGTTCGAGACCGGCACCGTGGCCTTCCCGGCCGACCGCGGACCGGCACCGATCTACGGCGTCGACTGGCGACCCAGCGACGGCGAGCTCGCGAAGCTGTTCGAGGCGATCCCGGACCAGCCGCTCTTCCTCGCCGTCGTGCTGGCCGGTGAGCGCCAGCGCTCCGGCTGGTGGGGCGACGGGCGCTCGGCGGGCTGGGCCGACGCGGTCGACGTCGTACGACGCCTGGGTGCCGAGCTCGGCGTCGAGGTGCGGGTCGAGCCCGCCGCCCGGATGCCCTGGCACCCGGGGCGGTGCGCGCGCGTGCTCGTCGGTGACGAGGAGTTCGGCCACGCCGACGAGCTGCACCCGCGGGTGTGCGCGTCCTTCGGGCTCCCGGCGCGCAGCGCGGCGGTCGAGATCGACCTCGACTTCCTGATGCGGCACGCGCAGGACGTCGTGCCCGGACCGCACTTCTCCAGCTACCCGGTCGCCAAGGAGGACGTCGCCCTCGTCGTCGCCGAGGCGGTGCCGGCCGCCGACGTCGAGGCCGCGCTCCGTGAGGGCGCCGGTGGGCTGCTGGAGTCGATCCGGCTCTTCGACCTCTACACCGGCGACCAGGTCGGCGCGGGCCGCAAGTCGCTGGCGTTCGCGCTCCGGTTCCGGGCGCCCGACCGCACCCTGACCGAGCAGGAGACCAGCGCCGCACGCGACGCCGCGGTGGCACTCGCGGCGGAACGCCTCGGCGCAGTGCAGCGGGCCTGATCCACGCCATGGCTGGGCAGGCCCGGGCGGACGGTATGGCACTGACCCTGCTGGACGGGGTCGCCTGGTGCGGCCGGCCGGTGCCGGGTGAGCGCAGCCACGCGCTGCTCGCGAGCCTGGCTCTCGACCCGACCCGGTCACGGTCCGACACCGCCCTGGCGGCGGACGTGTGGGGCCCGGACGGGGCCCCGGCCAACCCGGTGAAGGCGCTGCAGGTGCTGGTCTCCCGGCTGCGCAGCCAGACCGATCCGGGCGTCGTGGTCCGCGCCGGCCAGGGCTACCGGCTGGGGCTGGGCGACGATGCCGTCGACGCGCTCGCCCTGCGCTCCCGCACCGCCCGGGCCCGCGAGGCCGAGGCCCGCCGCGATCTGCTGCCGGCCCGCGACCTGGCGCGCTCGGCGCTCGAGATCCAGGTCTCCGACCCGTCCGGGGAGGCCGACGCGGTCGACGTGCTCCGCGACGCCGCCCGGGCCGACCGGGCCGTGGCGGCCGGTGTCCTGGCCCGGACCGCGTCCGCCCTGGGCGACCACGACGAGGCGTTGCCGCTCCTGCTCGCGTCGTCCATGGTCGACGACGAGGCCACGCTGGTCGCCCTGCTCCGCAGCGAGAGCGCCGTGCTGGGTGCCCCCGCGGCGCTGGCCCGCTACGAGCGCCACCGCGCCCACGTCCGCGAGTCGCTCGGCGTGGACCCCGGGCCCCAGCTCCAGGCCGTGCACGCCGAGCTGCTGGCGGCGGACAGCCCGGTCCGCACCGGCATGCGCTTCGACGCGACCTCGCTGGTCGGGCGCGACGGCGACCTCCGCCGGCTCTCCGCCCAGGTCCGCGAGTCCCGCGTCACCTCGATCCTGGGCCCGGGCGGGCTGGGCAAGACCCGGCTGGCCCACCTCCTCGCGCGCGAGGCCGAGCAGTCCGTCGTGCACTTCGTCGAGCTCGTGGGCGTCGCCGCACCCGAGGACGTGGTGGGCGAGGTGGGCTCCGCCCTCGGCGTGCGCGACTCCGTCAGCGGCCGCCGGGTCCTGACGCCCGAGCAGCGCGCCGACGTCCGCGCGCGGATCGCCGAGCACCTCGACCGGGCCCCGACGCTGCTGGTCCTCGACAACTGCGAGCACGTCGTCGGCGCGGTCGCCGACCTGGTCGCCTTCCTGGTCGCGGCAGCCCGCGACCTGCGGGTGATCACCACCACCCGCGCCCCGCTCGCGATCGCCGCCGAGCGCGTCTTCGCCCTCGGCCAGCTGGGCGAGGGCGACGCGGCCGAGCTGTTCTGCCAGCGGGCCCGGGCGGCCCGCCCCGACGTCGCGCTCGACCCCGACGCCGTACGCCGCGTGGTGGCCCGCCTCGACGGCCTGCCGCTCGCGATCGAGCTCGCGGCGGCCAAGATCCGGGCGATGTCCGTCGAGGACATCGCCCGCCGTCTCGACAACCGCTTCGCCCTCCTGCGCGGCGGCGACCGGAGCGCTCCCGACCGGCACCAGACGCTGCTGGCCGTGATCGACTGGTCGTGGAACCTGCTCACCGAGGGCGAACGACGGGCCCTGCGCTGGCGGTCGGTCTTCCACGACGGGTTCTCGCTGCCGGCGGCCGAGTCGGTGCTGGGCGACGACGGTCGCGGTGACGTGCTCGGCACGGTCCAGAGCCTCGTGGACCACTCCCTGCTCACCGTGCTCGACGCCGGCGACACCGTTCGCTACCGGATGCTCGAGACGGTGCGGGAGTTCGGGCGGATGCAGCTCGTGGACGCGGGCGAGGACGCCGCGGCGCGTGCGGCCCAGACCGTCTGGGCCCGCTCCTACGCCGTGCGTGCGCAGGAGGGCCTGTGGTCCGCACGACAGGTGGCCGTCGTGCGCGAGCTCCTCGTCGAGGAGAACAACCTGGCCGACCTGCTGCGCGAGGCGGTGACCCGGCCCGACCCGGACACCATGATGGTGCTGCTCGCGGCTCTCTCGAGCTTCTGGACGATCAAGGGCGAGCACGCGCGGGTCATCTCCCTCGCCGCGGCCGTCGAGGACGCCCTGCGTGGCTGGTCGCCGGCGCCCGAGCTGGTCGACGCCACCGTCGCCGCCGCCACGATGATCGTGATGAACACCATGGTCGGCGACATCGCCGACTCCGCGGCCTGCCTGGACCTGCTGGCGCGGTTCGGTGAGCAGTCCTCGGAGGTTCGCAGCCGGGCGATGTCCCGGGTCCTGCTCAGCCAGGACCCTCGCGACCCCGACGCGACCAAGGAGCGGCTCGAGCAGCTGGGCGACGGGGAGGACCGGCACGGCGCGTCCCTGGCGCTGATGTGGGCGGCGCACTTCCGGGAGAACGCCGGCGACCCCGAGGGCGCCATCGAGGTCGCGACCCGCGCCCTCGCGCTGGCCCGGGAGGACGACGGCCCGTGGGGGGTCGCGATGCTGCACACGCTGATCGGCTCGCTGCACGCCCAGCTGGGCCACCACGAGGAGGCGGCCACCCACGCACGCGCCGCCGTTCCGGCCCTCGACCTCCTCGAGGCCAACGACGACGCCATGCAGGTGCGCGCGCTGCTCGCCATCGGCGCGATGGCCTCCGGCCACCTCGAGGACGCCGAGCGCTACGTTGAGGACATCGAGTCGATCAACGGCCGCCGCACGGGCTTCGGCGGGGGGATCGTGATCGGGAGCGCCCGGGCCGAGCTCGCGCTGGCGCGTGGTGACATCGACGAGGGGCTCCGGCTCTACCGGATCGCCGTCGAGGAGCTGCGCGAGCTCTCGTTCCCGGGCCTCGGCGAGGTCACGGGCCTCGAGCCCTGGACGCTGTTCGGCGAGAGCGCCGGAGCCACGGCGTACGCCCTGCACGGGCGCGGCGAGCAGGGCGCGGACCTGTACGCCGTGCTGCGCGCCAAGGTGCCCGCGGTGCTCGAGCTCGACGGGATGCAGCTGGACTACCCGGTGGCCGGCATGGTCCTCTACGGCCTCGGTGCGTGGGGGCTGCTCCGCGAGGCTCTGCCGGTGCCGGACGCCGTCCGGCTGCTGGTGCTGGCCGACCGGTTCGCCTACACGCGGTTCTCGCCCACGATGAGCTGGGAGCGCACCGCGCCGGTCGCCGAACGGCTCGCGCGGGGGCTCGTCGAGCAGCTCCGCGCGGAGTACGCCGGACGCCGCGGGCCCCAGCTCCTTCCGGAGGCCCGGGCCCTGGTGGCGCGACTGCCCTGACGCCTCACATCTTGCGGGAGTAGGACCGCACGGCCAGCGGCGCGAAGATCGCGACGACGGCCAGCAGGCCCAGGATCGCCCAGCCCACCTCGGCGGTGACGGCGCCGTCGTTGGCGAGGTCGCGGATCGCCGTGATCACGTGCGAGACCGGGTTGACGTCGGCGAAGGCCCGGAGCCAGCCGGGCATGGTCTCGGTCGGGACGAACGCGTTGGAGAGGAAGGTCAGCGGGAACATCACCATCAGCGAGATCCCCTGCACACCCTGGGCGCTGCGGCCCACGGTGCCGAACCAGGCGAAGATCCAGGCGAGCGACCAGCCGGCGAAGACCGCCAGCACGATGGCGCCGATCACGCCCAGGACGCCGCCGCCGGGGCGGTAGCCCATCGCGAACCCGGTCCCGAAGGTGAGCAGCGAGGCGATGAGGTAGCGCAGCATGTCGGCGACCATCGGCCCGGCCAAGGGGGCGATCCGGGCGATCGGCAGCGACTTGAACCGGTCGAAGACCCCCTTGTCCATGTCCTCGCGGAGCTGCACGCCGGTCGCGACACAGGCCGTCACGACGGTCTGGCCGATCAGACCCGTGATGATGATCGGCAGGTAGCTCTGCACGTCGCCGGAGATGGCACCGCCGAAGATCCCGGCGAACATCGCGGTGAACAGCAGCGGCTGGATCGTGACGTCGAAGAGCTGCTCGAAGTTGCGCTGCATCTTCTTCACGGCACGCCAGGCCATCACCATGGTCTGGCTGATGGTCTGCCGCACCGAGGGGCGCACCGCCAGCGCGCGGACCCCCTCGTAGGTGGTGGCGATGACGGTCTCGTCGACCCGGGTGGACATCAGGCTGGTCATCGGGCCATCTCCTTCTCGGGGCGCTGGGCCTCGTCCTCGGCGCCGTGGCCGGTCAGGGCCATGAAGACCTCGTCGAGGGTGGGTTTCTGGACGGTCGCCGAGGTGATCAGCAGCTGCTCCTCGCGCAGGCCGATGAGCACGTCGGCGGCGCGGTTCGCGTCGGCCAGCGGGACGTTGATGCCGCCCGCCTCGGGGGTGAGGACCGGCTCGTCGCCCACCACTCGTCGTACGACGTCGACGGCGGCGGCCGTCTGCGCGGGGTCGAGCAGCCGCAGCTGGAGGGTCGAGCTGCCGACCTGGCTCTTGAGCTGGTCGGACGTGCCCTCGGCGACCTTGCGACCCCGGTCGATCACGGCGATCCGGTCGGCGAGCTGGTCGGCCTCGTCGAGGTACTGCGTGGTCAGCAGCACCGTGCAGCCCTGGGCGACCAGGTCCCGGATGGTCTCCCACATCTGGCCCCGGGTGCGCGGGTCGAGCCCGGTGGTCGGCTCGTCGAGGAAGATCAGCGGCGGCCGGGTGATCAGGCTGGCCGCGAGGTCGAGCCGTCGGCGCATGCCACCGGAGTACTGGGAGATCGGCTTGTCCGCGGAGTCCTCGAGACCGAACCGGCCGAGCAGCTCGTCCGCCGTCGAGCGGGACTTCTTCGAGGCGAGGCCCTGCAGGCGGCCGAAGAGCCACAGGTTCTCGCGGGCGGTGAGGTTCTCGTCGACGGAGGCGAACTGGCCGGTCACGCCGACGAGCTGACGGATGACGTGCGGCTGCCGGCGGACGTCCACGCCGAAGATCCGGGCGTCGCCCTCGTCGAAGGGGAGCAGCGTCGCGAGCATCTGCAGCATCGTGGTCTTGCCGGCGCCGTTGGGTCCGAGGACGCCGAACACCTCCCCGCGTTGGACGTCGAGGTCGATGCCGTCGACGGCGAGGGTGTCGCCGAAACGCTTGACCAGGCCGGTCGCGTGGACCGCCAGGTCGAGGTGGCTGCTGGATTCGCTCATGGGCCCAGTGTGGGGTGCGGCGGTTTCACCCCGGCTTCACGCCGGCTTCACGCCGCGTAGGTCGAGGAAGGCGCGCAGGCGCCTGTCTCGAAACCGGGTCAGTTGATCGGGTGGCCGACCGCGAGCCGGAAGCGGTCGAAGGCGCCGCGGTCGCCGGCCGCCCGGATCGGGGACGACGTGGATGTCGTCGTCGTAGTGGACGCCGTCGTCGGGGTCGGTGCCGACGAAGCGACCGAGCTGGACCCGGACCGACTCGTCGGTGAAGGTGACGTCGATGCGGACGGACTCGGGGACCGCGATGAACTCGCCCCACGGCGGGGCGCCGCCGAACATCACGTCGGGGCACCCTCGACCCGCCGGTCGCGAGCGCCGGGTCGAGCGGGGTCGGGACGCCGGCGGTCTGCTCCGCGTCGAGCCGGTGCACCAGCGGCTCGTGGTCCTCCGCGGGGCCGTCCGGGCGGGTCCCGATGATGGTCGCCCAGAGTGCTGCACGTTCGCGAGGTGCCACGGCAGGTCGGCGGCGTCCCACTCGGCGCCGACACCGGCACCCCGCTTGCACATGAACATGCGAAACCCCGTATACTCATGCACATGACGACACGGATCGCAGTCGCCGGCGCGAGCGGCTACGCCGGGGGCGAGCTCCTGCGCCACCTGCTGGCCCACCCGGACGTCGAGATCGGCGCGCTGACGGGCGGGTCGAACGCCGGTGCGCTCCTCGGCACGCTGCAGCCGCACCTGGTGCCGCTCGCCGAGCGGGTGCTGGAGCCCACCGACCTCGACACCCTGTCCGGCCACGACGTGGTCTTCCTCGCGCTGCCGCACGGCCAGTCCGGCGAGATCGCCGCGCAGCTGGGCCAGGGGGTCGTGGTCATCGACTGCGGCGCCGACTTCCGGCTCGCCGACCCGCAGGCCTGGGCCCAGTTCTACGGCGGGCAGCACGCCGGCACCTGGCCCTACGGCCTGCCCGAGCTGCCCGGTCAGCGCGCCCTGCTGGCCGGTGCGACCCGGATCGCCGTGCCCGGCTGCTACCCGACCGTCTCGACGCTCACCCTGGCCCCGGCGGTCGCCGCCGGACTGGTCGAGCCCGACGTCGTGGTCGTGGCCGCGTCCGGCACCAGCGGCGCCGGCAAGGGCACGGCGACGCACCTGCTCGGCAGCGAGGTCATGGGCAACGCCAGCGCCTACGGCGTCGGCGGCGGGCACCGGCACACCCC
>JAOPYB010000418.1 GCA_025964835.1 Nocardioides sp.
GACAACCTGGTCGTCAGCGGAACCTCGGACCCCCTGTGGGAGAAGGGGTTCACCGGCACCGGGAAGGTGATCGAGATCGAGGGTGCCGACCACGGCCTGGAGGTCGACGACTGGCGCACGTCCCTCCGCCACCACGAGGCCGTCGCGGCGTCCGTCGTCGACTTCGCCTCCAGGATTCGCTAGGTAGTCGTCGCCGGACACGGGGAGAGCTAGTCTCGCGACCGTGAGCAGGATCTTCACCACCAGCGTCGCCTCGGTCTACCCCCACTACGTGGCGAAGGTCGAGAAGAAGGGACGCACGCAGGCCGAGCTGGACTGCGTGATCGAGTGGCTGACCGGCTTCGACGAGTCGGCCCTGCGGGCTCACCTGGCCGCGGAGACGACGTTCGAGGACTTCTTCGCCCGGGCGAACCTGAACCCCGACGCCTCGCTGATCACGGGCGTGGTGTGCGGCATCCGCGTGGAGGAGGTCGAGGACCCGTTGATGCAGAAGATCCGCTACCTCGACAAGCTGGTCGACGAGCTCGCCAGGGGGAAGGCGATGGACAAGGTCCTGCGCGCCTGAGGCGGACTCACGCTCAACGGATGCCCGTCTGCGCCACGCCCTGGACGATCTGGCGCTGCAGGACCAGGAACACGGCGAACAGCGGCAGGATGCCCAGGACCGACGACGCCATCGTCTCGGCGAACTGGATGGCGGACCCGCCGATCAGGCTGCTCAGGCCCACGGGGATGGTCTGCGACTTGGTCTGCGTCAGCACGAGCAGCGGCCACAGGAAGGCGTTCCACGTGGTGATGAAGGTCAGGATCGCCACGGCGGAGACCGCCGGCCGGCACAGCGGCATGCAGATCTTCCGGTAGATCAGCCACCAGCTCGCGCCGTCGATCCGGGCCGCCTCGATCAGCGACGACGGGATCTGCTTGAGGAACGCGTGGAACACGAAGACCGCCACCGGCGCCGAGATCGACGGAAGGATGAGCGCCCAGTAGGTGCCGAGCAGGTGCAGGGCGCGGAACTGCATGAACTGCGGCAGCACCAGCGACTCCATCGGCAGCATGATCCCGGCGAGCACCACGGCGAGCACCACCCGCTTGCCGCGGAACTGCAGGTGCGCCAGCGCGAAGCCGATCATCGAGCAGACCACGACCGTGAAGAGCACCGAGAGCGTCGAGATGACGAAGCTGTTGAGGTACCACCAGCCGATCGGGTTGGCGCTCCAGGCGTTGGTGTAGGCGTCCAGGGTCCAGCTGCTCGACCAGAAGTTGACCGGGTCAGCGGTGATCTCGTTGTCCGGTCGCAGCGAGGTGATCAGCGCCCACGCGAACGGCACCAGCCAGATCAGCGCGAACAGCACCACGCAGGTCGCGGCCAGCCGGTTGAAGGCCTTGCCCGCGGCGTCCGCCTGGACGGAGCGTCGGTTCCTGGTCGGCGCCTGCGCGCTCATGCCTGCGCCCCCCGGCCGCGACGCAGCAGGGCCCAGGTGGCGGCGACGAGCACCAGGACGAGGAAGTAGACCATCGTGGCGGCGGCGGCGTACCCCCCGCGGTAGGAGGTGAAGCCGGTGTCGTAGATGTACTCGATCGCGGGCCGGGTCGCCTTGTCGGGCCCGCCCTGGAGCAGCAGGTAGATCTGGTCGAACACCTTCAGCGAAGCCAGCACCTGCAGGAGCAGGACCAGGCTGATCGTCGGGCGCAGCAGCGGGATCGTCAGGCGCCGCATCTGCTGCAGCGGGGAGGCGCCGTCCATCGCGGCCGCCTCGTAGAGCTCCTCGGGGATGTCCTGGAGGGCGGCGATGTAGAGGATGAAGTTGAAGCCGAAGGTCCACCACAGGGTCAGGAGCACGACCGAGAACCAGGCGCCGTTCACGCTGCCGAGGAAGTCCGGTGCCGTCAGCCCGAACCAGGCGAAGGCGTGGCTGATCAGGCCGGTCTCGGGGGTGTACATGAAGGCGAAGATCAGGCACACGATCGACGAGGGCACGACGTACGGCGCGAAGAAGGCCAGCCGGAAGAACCACTGGTTGTGGGAGATCCGGGCCGCGAACATCGCGAACAGCAGCGGCAGCACGACCAGCAACGGCGTGGTGAGCAGGGTGAACAGCGTCGAGTGCCACATCGACGCCCAGAAGTCGCCGCTGCCCAGCACCTCGGCGTAGTTGTCGACACCGACCCAGTCCCCGAGCCCGGGCACGACGGTGGCGGTGTTGAAGAAGCTGACCAGGAGGCCGATCAGCACCGGGCCGATCAGGAACAGCACATAGAGGACGAGGAACGGCGCGGCGAACAGCCAGCCGGCCCGGTTGTGCTCGCTGCGGGTCGTGCGCTCGGGCACCTCCAGGTCCGATGACCTCGGAACGGCGCGAGTGATCGTGGTCGTGGTCATGGCGCTCCTTGGTCAGCCGACCGGGGGCTTGGCATCGGCGTACGTCTGCAGGCCGGCGGTCATCTCGTCCACGGCGGGACCCGGGGTGGTCTGGCCGGCGAGGACCTTGGTGATCACCGCGCCCATGGAGTTCTGGAAGTCCGAGCCGGCGCCGGTGTACCAGGCGGGTGGGTCGTAGACCGCGTCGAAGGCGGCGCGGACGTAGTTGCTCTGCGGCTTCTTCGCCTTGAACTCCTTGCTCTGCTGGGTGGGCAGCCAGGCCGGGACGTGTCCCCCGTCCGCCCAGATCGCTGAGTCGTCGAGCAGGCCCTTGACGAACGTGACGGCGTTGCGGGAGCGCTCCTCGGACCGCGCCCCGCTCCTGGGGATGATCAGCGCGTGCGAGTCCGCGTAGGACCTCGGCTGGTCGCCCAGGATCGCGGGGAACGGCACCACGTCGAAGTCGAGGGGGTCACCGGACGGCAGCTTGATGCCCCGGTAGGTGGGGATCTGCCAGACGCCGTCGAAGAGGAAGCCCACCTTGCCCTGGCCGAACAGCGTCGAGACCGTGGTGATGGTGGCACTGCTCGGCATCAGCTTCTTGCCGACGGTGAGCTCCTGCATCAGCGCGAAGGTCTCCTCGGCCGCGGACCGGTCCAGCGTGATCGTGGTGCCCTGGTCCTCGACGACCGGTCCGGCGAGACCGGAGTACAGGGTCAGGAAGAAGCGCCAGGTGGTGGAGGGGTCCGCGGTGTTGGAGGAGATGGCGCCGTACTCGCCACCCGCGTCCTTCATGGCCGTGATGGCATCGAGGAAGCCCTGGCGCCCGGACATCGGCTTCAGCCGGCCCGAGCCGTCCAGCAGGCCGGCCTTGTCGGCCAGGGTGCGGTTGTAGAACATCACGAACGGGTGCGTGTCCAGCGGCACGGCGTACGTCGTGCCGGAGACGGTGGCCTTCGACCAGGCGGCGGGCGTGAACTTGTCCCGGGTGATCCCGGCATCGGTGAGCCCGGCCTCGTCCACCGACTCGATCAGGCCGGCCTCGGCCAGGAGCGGCAGCCGTGAGAGGTGCGAGATCGCGACGTCCGGTGGTCGCCCGCTCGAGGCGGCCAGCGCCAGCTTGGTGTAGTAGGGATTGCCCCACGACAACAAGGTGGCCTCCACGGAGAGCCCGCTGGTCCTCTGCACGTCCTGGACCATCGTGGCCATGTTGGCGCCGTCGCCGCCACCGAAGAGGTGCCAGTAGATGACGTCGGCGGTCGCGGGCTGGCTGCCGGTGAGGCTGGACACGAACGGCGAGCCGCAGCCCGCCGCCAGGCCGGCGACGGCCAGGGTGCCGGACAGACGGAGAAAATCGCGGCGCGAGGGGGCACCGAACACGTGTTACTCCTCCCGAAACGGAGATGTGACGCTCGTTACGCGCGACTGTGACACGGTGTTTGCGACGATGCAAGAACTTCATCTGATGGTGCCGGGTCGGCACCCGGCCGGAAGGGACGACGATGTTGAGGGCGACGACGCAGGACGGCGACTACCCCCGTCCGTTGATGTGCCGCGAGCAGTGGTCCAGCCTCGACGGGACGTGGGAGTTCGCCTCCGACGACGCCGAGCGCGGACTGGCGGAGCACTGGTTCGGCGACGCGACGGACTTCCCCGACCGCATCGAGGTGCCGTTCCCGCCGGAGTCGCCGGCATCGGGACTCGGCCGCACCGGGTTCCATCCCGTGGTGTGGTACCGCCGCGAGCTCCCGATCGACGAGCTCGCTCCTGACGGGCTCGACGGTCGACGCCTGCTGGTGCACTTCGGCGCCGTCGACCACCTGGCCCGGGTGTGGTGCGACGGTCGGCTGGTCGCCGTCCACGAGGGCGGGCAGACGCCGTTCACCGCCGACGTCACCGATGCCCTCGAGGAGGGCGCGAGCTCCCACGTCATCGTCGTCCGCGCGGAGGACGACCCCGTCGACCCGGACCAGGCCCGCGGCAAGCAGGACTGGCGCGAGCGGCCGCGGGGCATCTGGTACGACCGGACGACCGGCATCTGGCAGCCGGTCTGGGCGGAGTGTGTGCCGGAGGAGCGCGTGGCGGACGTGGCGTGGACGCCCGACCCGACGCGAGGCCTCCAGGGGGAGGTGACCCTGTCGCGGCGGCCCGCCCGGGAGACCCTCCTCGAGACCACCGTGACGCTCGGCGAGGAGGTGCTCGCCCGGCAGTCGACGCTGGTCCAGGGCCGGGTGGTGGCCCTCGACCTCGCGTTCGACGCCCTACGCAACGGCCAGGACCGCGCCCGGCTGCTGTGGTCACCGGAGCAGCCGACCCTCCTCGACGTCGAGGTCCGGCTCCTCGATGGCGCGTCGGGTGAGGAGATCGACTCGGTGACGAGCTACGCCGGGCTGCGCACCGTCGGTGTCGAGCAGGGTGCGTTCCGCCTCAACGACCAGCCGTACTACGTCCGATCCGTGCTGAACCAGGGCTACCGGCCCGAGACCCACCTGGCCTCCCGGGACACCGCCGAGCTGCGCCACGAGGTGGAGGCGATCAAGGAGCTCGGCTTCAACAGCGTCCGGCTGCACCAGAAGTGCGAGGACCCGCGCTGGCTCTACTGGGCCGACCGGCTCGGTCTCCTGGTGTGGGGCGAGTCGGCCAGCGCCTACGCGTTCTCGGCTGCCGCCGTCACGCGGTTCGTCCCGGAGTGGACCGCGATCGTGCGGCGCGACCGCTCGCACCCGTGCCTGGCCGTGTGGGTGCCCGTGAACGAGAGCTGGGGGGTGCCCGACCTTGCCTCGAGCCCGGCGCAGCGCAGCTACATTCACGCCCTCGCGGAGCTCACCCGGGCCCTGGACCCGACCCGCCCGGTGGTCTCGAACGAGGGTTGGGAGCACGTCGACAGCGACATCCTCGGGTTGCACGACTACAGCCACGCCGACGAGATGCGCGCGCGGTACGCCGACCGCGCGGCGTTGTCGGAGGTCGTGCTCCGCGCCCGCACCCCGCACGGCCGGCGGGCCCTGCTCAGCGAGACCCAGGAACAGGCCTTCGTCGCCGGCGCGACACCGGTGATGGTCACCGAGTTCGGCGGCATCTCGCTGGCGCAGCAGGAGGTCGTGGACGGATCCTGGGGCTACAGCAGCGCCGGCTCCGACTCCGAGTACGCCGACCTGCTCCTGGCCCAGTTCGAGGCCCTGCGGGCGAGCTCCGAGCTGGCGGGTTACTGCTACACCCAGTTCATGGACACCGGGCAGGAGACCAACGGCCTGCTGTTCTCGGACGGGACCCCGAAGCTCCCGGTGGCGACGATCCGCGAGATCGTCACCGGTGAGAAGGACGGTCGTCGTCAGGGCGCCACCTCGACCGTGGGGTGGGTCGAGCAGACCGACTCGTAGGTTTTACCGCGGCCTCGCGTTGCGGTTCACCGCGGTCGAGGGGCGCCCCCAGGTCATCGAGAGTGGCCGCCGGGGCGCCGCTCGAGCCGTCCGTGCTGCCTAGGGTATGGGCATGAGTGCGAATGGCTGGGTCCTCCGGCTGGAGCAGGCATGGGACGGGGCTCGGCTACGGCGAGCCGCTTCCCGAACGCCTGTCGACCTACGGATCGAGCCGTACATCGGCCACGGCAGTGACCAGGGGGTTGTGGCGCGCGGACGGGTCGTCGCTGACCCGACTCCTTCGGAGGCCGTGCAGGGTGAGGGCGTCGGCGCCGCCGTACGCCGTAGCGTGCGTCAGTTCCTGACCGACGAGCTGCCGGGTGTACCCCTGCGGGTCGCCGTCGCGGGCACGACCGTGGAGACCGTCACCGATGCCGACGGCTACTTCCAGGTGCGCCTGCAGCCGGAGGCCGGCGAGCTCACCGCCCCGTGGACCAGCGGGACCGTGGAGCTCGCTGGCGAGTACCGGGGCATCACCGACCCGAGGACCACACCGCTCGAGGTCCTGGTCCCGTGTCGCGACGCGTCGTTCGGGGTCATCTCGGACATCGACGACACGATCCTCGAGAGCGGCGTCCAACGTGTCGCAAGGATGATCCGGCAGACGATGACCGGCTCCGCCCTCACCCGGACGCCCTTCCCGGGCGCGTCGGAGCTGTACCGCGACCTCGCGGCCGACACCAACCCGGTCTTCTACGTCTCCTCCAGCCCCTGGAATCTGCACAGCTTCCTGGTGGCGTTCATCCGACACCGAGATTTTCCGATCGGGCCGGTGCTGCTCCGCGATCTGCTCGGCACCTCCGCCGGGCGCGAGCAGAAGCACGGCCGCATCCAGGAGGTCCTCGACCTCCATCCCCGGTTGCGGTTCGTGCTCATCGGCGACTCCGGGGAGAAGGATCCCGAGATCTACGCCGCCGTCGCTCGGGCGAACCCGGGGCGGATCCTCGCGATCTACATCCGCGAGGTGCGGCTCGACCCGGGCGACGGTCGGGTCGAGGAGGTCTCCGACACCTGGACCGAGGACGTGCCCTTCGTGCTCGCGGCCGACACCGACGCCGTACGCCGGCATGCGGTCGCGCTCGGCCTCCTCTGATCGAGGCCGTGACCTTCGACAGCACTGGTCACCATCGCCGCGCAGCCACGGAGGGCATCACTCCTCGGCTGTAGCTGATCCAGGGTGTGTCGGCCCCACGGAGCTCTGTCGCCTCATTTCGTTGTCGCGCTTGCGTTGCTCCGCCGCGAGGACGGCCTCGGACCGGACCGGCCACACGTAGGGCAGGTCGTCCGGGGTGTCCGGGAAGAGCGGCCGGTAGTGCTCGGGGTCCTTGCGCACGAGCGAGGACTGGTGGCTGCGATGCACCGCCTCGTCACCCAGCCACGCAGGCAGCGCACCGGCAGCGGCGAGCTCTGACTGCGTGCGGACGGTGTCGACGCCGGCGGTGCGCAGGTCCTCGGCGATCGTGAGGGCGCAGGTGTCACCGAAGCCGAGCTCGACCCACGCCTCGCAGCAGGCGAAGCCGTACCGGCCGAGCGCCTCCTCGAAGCCCTTCCACATGAGCACCGCCGGGTGGTTGGCCCATCCGTAGCCGGGCCTGGTCAGCGCCCGCACCACCTGGATCGTCTCCACGCGCTGCTTCCCGAGCCGCTTGCGGTCGAGGGCGCGCGCCGAGCGCTCGAAGTCGGCGTACGGCAGGAACGTCTGCATCGGCTCATTCTCTCGCGACGCTCCCGAACGCTCGGCCCGGAGGGCCCGCGGCACCGGCACGGGTCAGGCCGAGACAGCCCCGCACCCCCATGCAGGCGCCCGCCCTCGTGGATCGGGACCGCGCGCTTGTGAGCAGCGAGCGCCAGCGAGGGTCGTCGCCCCCGCTGGTTGAGGAGGTTGCGCAGCAACCGTCTCGAAACCCCGGGACGTGACAGCATCCGGACGTGAACCTCCAGGCCCTGGCCTATCTCGCCGTCGCACTGCTGGCGCTCGCCGCTGCCTTCCAGGTCGCGCTCGCCACAGGTGCGCCGTGGGGTGCGGCGGCGTACGGCGGCCGCGCGGACACGAGCGGCGTCCTGCCAGCGGCGTACCGTCTCGGCAGCGGCGTCGCCGCGCTGGTGCTCCTCGCCGCCATGTGGGTCGTCCTCGCCTCAGCCGACGTCGTCGGCCACGGCCCGGTCTCCGGGGCCACGCTGACGGTCGTCCTGTGGTGCCTGGCTGCCCTGTTCGCGCTGAACACCCTCGGCAACGCCCGTGGCACTCACCCCGTAGAGCGCTGGGGTGCCGGCACCGTCACGGGCCTCCTGACCGTGCTCTGCGCGCTGATCGCCTCTAGCTGACCTCAGGTTCGACGTGACCGAGTGTGGGTCAGTGCCGCAGGCGTGCCTCGAGACGCTCCACGGTGCCGTCGACGTCGAGGAGCTTGTCGAGGCCGAAGAGGCCGATCCGGAAGGTGGAGAAGTCGTCGCCCTCGCCGCACATCAGGGGTACGCCGGCGGC
>JAOPYB010000426.1 GCA_025964835.1 Nocardioides sp.
CGCCGCCCCATGATGGTTCGAACAACGCCGGGGCCGGGCCCGTGGTGACGCCGTACCCCGGCGCCTGCTCGGTCATGCCGAGCCGCACGGACTTGTTCGCTCAGCCGCGCAGCGTGCGCGCGAAGAGCGCCTCGAGCTCGGTGAAGTGCCGCTCCGTGGCCGCCTCGTCGTACATCGAGGTGTCCGCCATCGAGTACCCGTGCGCGGCGCCGGGGTAGATCTCGTTCGTGTGGGCCAGGCCGGCGGCCTCGAGCGCCTCGCCCAGTGCCTGGACCGCCTCTGCTGGCATCGACCTGTCCTGGTCGGCGTGGCCGAAGACGAGCTCGGCACGCGCGTCGCCGACGAGGCGGTGCGGGCTGTCCGGGGCGTCGGTGACCAGGCCGCCCCCGTGGAAGCCGCCGCACGCAGCGACGTCGTCCGGGAACTGGGCGGCGGTGCGGACGGCGAGCCGTGCGCCCATGCAGTAGCCGAGCACTCCGAACGGGCCAGTGGCGTGCTGGCGCAGGGTCTCGAGCCAGACCTCGGCGTCGGGGCCGGACAGGTCGGGCGTCAGCCCCTGCACCCGGTCCATCACGCCGCCCGCGAAGAACTCCTCCCGCTTCTCCGGGATCGTGAGGTCGCCGGCGGGCGCGAGCTCGGCGGCCCGACCGTCGCGGTAGAAGACGTTCGGGGCGAGGACGACGTAGCCCCACGAGGCGATCCGGTCGGCCATCTCCTCGATCCGCTGGCGCAGCCCGATGGCGTCCATGTAGAGCAGCACGCCCGGGTACTCGTCCGTGCCCGGGGTGGTCAGGTACGCCTGGGCGGTGCCGCCCGGCGCCTCGATCTCGATCGTCTGTCCCATGGCCCAGACGCTAGTGGACGTCCCCAGGCGACTCCGCCGGGCGGGCTCAGAGCTCGGACTGGATCCCGGCGAGGAGCTGGCGGGCCATCACGATCCGCTGGACCTGGTTGGTGCCCTCGTAGATCTGGGTGATCTTGGCGTCCCGCATCATCCGCTCGACCGGGTAGTCGCGGGTGTAGCCATAGCCACCGAGCACCTGCACGGCGTTGGTGGTGACCTCCATCGCGACGTCGGATGCGAAGCACTTGGCAGCCGCACCGAAGAACGTCAGGTCCTTGTCGCCACGCTCCGAGCGACCCGCGGCTGCGTAGGTCATCTGGCGCGCGGCCTCGACCTTCATGCCCATGTCGGCCAGCAGGAACTGCAGGCCCTGGAACTCCGCGATCGGCTTGCCGAACTGTCTCCTTGACTGTGCATATCCCAGTGCGTAGTCGAGCGCACCCTGGGCGACGCCGACCGCCTGGGCCGCGATCGTCACGCGGGTGTGGTCGAGGGTCTTCATCGCGGTCTCGAAGCCGGTGCCCTCGGCGCCGATGATCCTGTCGCCCGGGATCCGGACGTTGTCGAGGTAGACCTCGCGGGTCGGCGAGCCCTGGATGCCGAGCTTCCTTTCCTTGGCCCCGAACGACACGCCCTCGTCGGACTTCTCCACGACGAAGGCCGAGATGCCCTTCGAGCGCTGGCCGGCGTCGCTCACGGCCATCACCGTGTAGTACTCCGAGACGCCGGCGTTCGTGATCCAGCGCTTGACCCCGTTGAGGACCCAGTCGTCACCGTCGCGGACGGCCCGGGTCTTCATGCCGATCGCATCCGAGCCGGCGTCGGGCTCGGAGAGGCAGTAGGAGAACCCGCCCTCGCCGGCCGCGAGCTTGCGGAGGTACTTCTGCTTGAGCTCCTCGGAGCCGGCGATCTGGACCGGCAGCGAGCCGAGCTTGTTGACCGCGGGGATCAGCGACGACGACACGCACGCGCGGGCCACCTCCTCGATCACCAGCACGGTGGCGAGCGCGTCGGCCCCGGCGCCGCCGTACGCCTCCGGCACGTGCGGGGCGTGGAAGTCCGCCGCCAGCAGGGCGTCGTGCGCCTCCTGGGGGTAGCGGGCGTTCTCGTCCACGTCCGCGGCGTACGGCGCGACCTTGGCGTCGCAGACCGCCCGCACCGCCTCACGGATCGCCTGGTGTTCCTCCGAGAGGGCGTACAGCGGGAAGTCGGAGCTCATGGTCGCGATCCTACGGTCGGACGGTGCCTCCCCCCACCGGTGCCCGGAACGCGGAAACGCCCGGGCGGTGCACGAGGCACCGACCGGGCGTTCCGGATGGATCGGGACTACTTGGCGACCGTGACCGTGGTCGTGTCGGAGCTGCCGTTGATGCTCGCGTTGCCGCCGTAGCTCAGCACGATCTTGTGCTTGCCGGGCTTGAGCTTCATCAGCGTGACGACGGCCTTGCCGGCCTTGACCGTGGCGGTGCCGACGGTCTTCGTGCCCTCCTTGGCGACGACCTTGCCGGTGGGCGTGCCACCGTTGGACGCGCCGACGGAGGTCGGGACCTTGGCCTTCTTGCCCTTGGCGACCTTCACCTTCGGCGACGAGGTCGTCGTCGAGTTCTGCTTGATCAGGTCGATGCTCGTCAGGGCGGCGGCGGTCTCGCCGGTCTTGAGGACGCAGCCGAGGGCCGCGACGTCGTTGCCGCCCGAGGTCGTCATCAGCGTGAACGACTGCGGAAGCAGGGCGTCGTAGTGACCCGGGGTGGGCGTGCGGAACGCACCGTTGGTGCCGGTGGCGTCCCACGTGACCGAGCCGTCACCGGCGGTGTTGAACGGGCCCGTGATCGGGACCGGCGCCGTCGAGGTGCCGAGGGCGAAGCCGAAGTCGTCCGACTTCGCGCCGTCGACGCCGAAGGCGCCGAGGAGCTGCGCGGCGTCGGCCGGGACCTGGGCGGTCACGGTGATGCCGAGGAGGCCGGCCGGCACGGGAGCGTCCGCGAAGTACTGCGGGACCGGCAGCTCACCGGTGACGGTCAGCGGGAAGTCACCCGTGTACACGCCCGGGGCGCTGCAGGTGTAGGTGTTCATCACGGTCGCCGCGTTGGCGGCCGTGGTGCCGACGCTCACGAGAGCGGCGGCGGCGAGAGCGGTGACGGCGCCGGTGGCGGCCAGTCGCGAGGACATACGAACAACGTTCATCAAGCATGCTCCCTCAAGCATCAGTGGCGCTACCAGCCGGTAGCGAAGACGAAATCACGCTAACCG
>JAOPYB010000467.1 GCA_025964835.1 Nocardioides sp.
GGCAGGTTGCGGGTGGCGGTGGCGCTGTTGGGCGCCCACACGAAGGCGTTGCCGATGCCGAGCAGCACCATCGGCAGCAGGATCGTCCAGACGGCGGAGTCGGGCGTCATCACCGACGACAGCCAGACCAGCGACACGATGATGCCCGCGAAGCCGAAGCTGGTCAGCAGCCGTGGGTGCACGCGGTCGGTGAGCCCACCCACGAGGCGGGCCAGCACGATCGTCATCAGCGCCATCGGGACGAGCAGCAGCGCCGACTGGGTCGGGCTCCAGCCGCGGACGACCTGGGCCCAGATCATGATCGGGATCGCCATCGCGGTGATCGCGAAGCCCATCGCGGAGATGGCGACGTTGGCGAGCGAGAAGTTGCGGTCGTCGAAGAGCGGCAGCGGCACCAGGGGCTCGCGCCGGTTGCGGCTCTGCCACAGGATGAAGAGCGCCAGCACGAGCAGCCCCGCCCCGATCGAGAGCCAGACCCAGGTGTTCCAGTGGTACTGGTGCCCCTCCTGGATGCCGAACACCAGCAGGAACATGCCGACGCCACTGAGCGCGACCCCGAGCCAGTCGAAGCTGTGCGTGTTGGTCTCGAGCGTCGGCACCAGGCGCCAGGCCAGCGCGAAGCCGATCAGCCCGACCGGGACGTTGATGAAGAAGATCCACTCCCACCCGAGCCCGTCGACGAGCACGCCGCCCAGGATCGGACCGACGAGCGTGGCGACACCGGCGGTGGCGCCCCACAGCGCCATCGCGGCCCCCCGACGCGCGGCCGGGAAGATGCGGGTGATGATCGCCATCGTCTGCGGGGTGATCATCGAGGCGCCGAAGCCCTGCACGACGCGGGCCACGATCAGGCCCTCGATGGAGTTGGTGAGCCCGCACCACAGCGACGCCAGCGTGAAGACGGTCAGGCCGGCGAGGTAGAGCCGCTTGGGGCCGAACCGGTCACCCAGGCGACCCGTGATCAGCACGGGCACGGCGTACGCGAGGAGATAGGCGCTGGTCACCCAGACGACGTTGTTCACGTCGGTCTGCAGGTCCTCGATGATGGCCGGCGTCGCCACCGAGACGATGGTCGAGTCGACCAGGATCATGAAGAAGCCCAGGCAGAGCGCGAAGAGCGCGGGCCACGGGTCCTTCGCCTCGGTCGCGGGCGCCTGGGCGGCTGCTGCGTGGGTCATGGGAGCAGTCAACACCCGAACGTGGACAATGCATTCCATGACCCACGCCGATCTGATGGCCGGACCTCCCCCCACCCACCTGCCCGTGGACCCCTGTGCCGCGGAGCTCGACGGCGGTGCCGCGCCGGCGGACGTCGTACGACGCTCCCCGGCCTCGCCGTTCGCCTGGGCGGCGCTCGCCGAGCAGGCCCGCGACGAGGGGGCCGACGACGTGACGGTCTACGCCTACTCGCGCGTCGGCTACCACCGCAGCCTCGACATGCTGCGCCGCAACGGCTGGAAGGGCCACGGCCCGGTCCCGTGGGAGCACGAGCCCAACCGCGGCTTCCTGCGCTGCCTCGCCCTCCTCGCACTCTCCGCCCGCGCCATCGGCGAGACCCCCGAGTGGGACCGCTGCTCGGAGTTCCTCCGCGACTCCAGCCCCGCGGCGTACGACGCCCTCCTGCGCTGACCGCTCCCGCGAGAACGGGGGCTCAGCGCGGGGGCCGGAGCAGCTCGCGGACCTTGTCGGCGCCGAGGGCGACGAAGAGGGTCGGCAGGCGCGGGCCACGGTCGGCGTCGACGAGCAGGTTGTAGAGCAGCCGGAAGAAGTCCTTCTGGTCCTGCTTGACCTGCTCGGTCGGCGCGTCCTCGAGGCCCATCCCGCGCGCCAGCTTCGGCACGCCGTAGACGAGCGCCGTCACCGGCTCGAGGTCGAGCTCGTCGGGCAACCGGTCGAGCAGCTGCGCGAGCCAGAGCTCCTCGTCCTCGTTCAGCGCCGCGAGCCGCGCCGCGTCGGGTGAGCTGCGCACGGTGGTGCGGTCCTCGGGCGGCACGAACTCGGCCGTCCACGTCATCGCCTTGTCGAGCCGGGGCTCGAGCTCGTCGACCGAGCCGTGCTCGTGGCCCACCTGCGAGACGATCCGGCTGATCTGGTCGGCGCTGCCCGCGGTGACGTCGGCGACCGACGAGAGCACCCGGAACGGCACGACCACGCGCGGGGTCGGCAGCGTGCCGGCGGCCGCGGTGGCCGAGGCCCGCTCGAACGCCAGCACCTGCGCGTCCCGCTTGCCGGGGCCGATGGCCTTGCGGCCCAGCGCGTCCCACTCGTCGTAGAGCCGCACGACCTCGGGCCCGAAGTCGATCGTGAACGCCTGCCGCGGCTGCCGGCGGACGTAGAGCCAGCGCAGGATCGGCGCCTCCAGGATCTTCAGCGCGTCGGCGGCGGTCGGGACCCCGCCCTTCGACGACGACATCTTCGCCATCCCGGCCACGCCCACGAACGAGTAGCCGACGAACGACGGCGCGCGAGCGCCGTACACGTCCTTCACCAGCTCCTTGCCGACGGTGTACGACGACCCTGGTGACGCGTGGTCGACACCGCCGGGCTCGAAGTCGACACCCTCGACGGACCAGCGCATCGGCCAGTCGACCTTCCACACGAGCTTGCCCTCGCTCTGGGTGGCGAGGTTGGTGACCCCGGAGAACCCGCAGACCTGGCAGGTGTAGGCGAGGTCGGTCGTCTCGTCGTCGTACGACGTCACCGTGGTGGTGTCGCGCCCGCAGTCGCGGCAGTAGGGCTTGTAGGGGAACCGGGCCCACTCGTCGGCGCCGGCGCCGGCGCCGGCACCCGCGCCGGCGTCCGGCTCCTCGTCGTTGGCGACGGAGTCCTCGAGCGCGGCCGCCTCCTCCTCGGTCTCGACGACGGGGGCCGCCTTGGTCCGGTACTGCGCCATCACCTGCTCGATCCCGGCCCGGTGCGCGACGGCGGTGAGGATCTGGTCGCGGTAGGCGCCGGCGCGGTAGCGCTCGGTCTGCGAGACCTCCTCCATCTCCACGCCCATCTCGGCGAGGGCGGCCCGGAGGGGGGCCTTGAAGTGCTCGGCCCACGACTCGTGGCAGCCCCACGGGTCGGGGACCGCGGACAGCGGCCGGCCGATGTGCACGCTCCACGCCTCGTCGACGCCGGCGGGCACCTTGCGGAACCGGTCGTAGTCGTCCCAGCTGTGCAGGTGGCGTACGGCGATCCCGCGGCGCCGGATCTCCTCGGCGACGAAGTGCACGGTCAGGAA
>JAOPYB010000287.1 GCA_025964835.1 Nocardioides sp.
GGGCGCGATCTTCATGCCCTTGCCGTAGTACGCCGAGTTGGCGACGACGACGGTCGCGGCGGAGTACTCCTGCTCCACCCCGTCGACCGAGACCCGGTAGCGGCCGGGCTGGTACGTCGCGAGCGAGCGCAGGGCGGCGTACGGGTACTGCAGCCTGCGCGGCAGCCAGTGCGCCCGGTCCACGATCTCGGACGCGCGCGCGTCGACGCCGGAGTAGACCGAGCCCGCGACCAGCCGGGTCGGCCGGCCCGGCGGCGTCCAGGCGAGCAGGTCCACGCGACGTACGGCGCCCTCGAGGAGGAGGCCTGCCTGGCCGGCGGGGTCCTCGGGCAGGCCGAGCATCCGTGCGAAGTCGTTGCCGCGACCGGCGGGCAGCACGGCCAGGACGCCTCCGGCGCTCGACACCGGGCCGGCGAGGGACGAGAGCATGCCGTCACCGCCGACGGAGACCACGACGTCGCCGCGGGCGATCGCGGCGTCGACCAGGTCGCCCATGGCGCGCGGGCCGGGTGAGTAGGTCACGTCGACGACCGCGCCGGCCTCGCGCAGCAGCCGGGCAACCGGTACGACGGCCTCCGGGGCCGCGCCGCCACCGGATGCGGGGTTGACCAGGAAGGAGAAGGACCTCCGACCGGAATGAGGGGCGGCGCTCATGGGACCAGGACCCCGGGGTTGAGGATGCCGGTCGGGTCGAGGTCGGCCTTGACCGCGCGGAGGATCGAGACCCCTACCGGGCCGATCTCCTGGGCCAGCCAGGGCTTGTGGTCGGTGCCGACGGCGTGGTGGTGGGTGATCGTGGCGCCGGCGGCGATGATCGCGTCGTTGGCGGCGGCCTTGGCCACCAGCCACTGCGGCAGCGGGTCGGCCGCGCCCTTGGCCGCGACCGTGAAGTAGAGCGAGCAGCCGGTCTCGTAGACGTGCGAGATGTGGCAGAGCACCATCGTCGGGTCGCCCAGCGTGGTCTCGAGCGCGGCCTTCACGTCGGCGTACAGCCGGTCCAGGTTCGACCAGAACGTCGCTGTCTCGAGGGTCTCCACGAGGACGCCAACGTCGAGCAGGGCGTCGCGGAGGTACGGCGCGTCGAAGCGGCCGTGGGCCCAGGACCGGCCCGGCTCCTCGCCGAGCGACTCGCCACCGAGGCCGGTGAGCACGGCGGTGACCGCGGCCCGCTTGGCGTCGACGGCCCCCTGCTCGCCCTCGTAGCCGGTGATCATCATGCAGCCGCCCGCGCTCGTCCCACCGATCTCCTCGGGGCGGGCGAGGTTGATGGCGGTCTCGGACTCGTCGCTGAGGCGGATCACCGTGGGCAGCAGGCCGGACTGCGCGAGGGTGCGCATGGCGGCGGCGCCGTCGACGAAGGACGGCCAGCGCCAGCCCTCGTAGACCTTCACCGCGGGCAGCCTGCGGACCCGGACGGTCACCGAGGTGATCACGCCGAAGGCACCCTCGGAGCCGAGCACCAGCTGGCGGAGGTCGGGGCCCGCCGCGTTGGCGGGCGCGCTGCCGAGGACCAGGTCGCCCCGGGGGGTGGCGAGCGTCAGACCCATGACCAGCGCGTCGAAGCGGCCGTAGCCGGCACTGGACTGGCCGCTCGAGCGGGTCGCGGCGAAGCCGCCGATGCTGGCGTACTCGAACGACTGCGGGTAGTGGCCCAGCGTCAGGTCGTGCTCGGCGAGCAGCGCCTCGGCCTCGGGTCCGCGCAGGCCGGGCTCGAGGGTGGCGGTCATCGAGACGGTGTCGACGGCGAGCAGCCGCTTCATCCGGATCAGGTCGAGGCTGAGCAGGCCGGCGTACCCGTCGCGCCGGGCGGCCAGGCCACCCGTGACCGAGGTGCCGCCGCCGAAGGGCACGACCGCCAGGTGGTGCTCGACGGCGAAGGCGAGCACCGCGGCGACGTCGTCGTGACCGGCGGGGCGGACGACGGCGTCGGGGGCGTCGGCCAGGTCGCCGGCGCGGGCCTTGAGCAGGTCGGGGGTCGACTTGCCCCGGGTGCGGAGCCGTCGGGACTCGTCGTCGGTGCGGACGAACTCGTCGCCGAGCAGGTCGCGCAGCGCGTCGAGGAGCGCCGGGTCCAGGCCGGAGGCCGGCAGCTCCGGGTGGTCGACCGACGGCCGCTCGTCGAGGCCGAAGACCATCTCGATCAGGCCGCGGGCGGCGGCCGGCAGGGGGGTGGCGGAGGCGGCGTCGCCCCAGCCCAGCGGGTTCATCTCGACGGTGCTCTGCTTCGGGTCCATGTGTTACAGTGTTACACATGACGTCACTTCGTCACAATGGCCCGGACCAGACCGACAGCCCGCGCGACGGCTACCTCGACGCCGCCCGCGACTGCATCCTCGACGTCGGCTGGCGGCGTACGACGCTCACCGAGGTCGCGCGGCGCGCCGGCGTGTCACGGATGACGATCTACCGCACCTGGGCGGACATGCCCACGCTGCTCGGCGACCTGATGACCCGCGAGTGGGCGGGTGTGGTCGCCGCGACCGTCGCCGGTGAGGACCCCGCCGCCCCGACTCTCGACCGGCTGGTCGCCGACGTCGTCGGCACCGTGCGGGCGCTGCGCGAGAACGAGCTGTTCGTGCGGATCGTCGAGCTCGACCCCGAGCTGCTGCTCCCCTACCTGCTCTCGCGCCGCGGTCGCTCGCAGGACGCGATCCTGGCGCTGACCGAGGGACAGGTCCGCGAGGGCCAGGTCGACGGCACCATCCGCGCCGGCAACCCGGTCGCGATCGCCCGCGGGCTGCTGCTGGCCGCGCACGGCTTCGTGCTCTCCGCGCACACGATGGTCGACGACCACGTGAGCGAGGACGAGCTCGACGCCGAGCTGACGGTCCTGCTGAGCCGGACCCTGACCCCATGACCCGGGGCGCGCGCCGATTGGTCACGAACCGCAGTCCGGGGGACCCGGGACCTGCGGTTGGGGACCAAACCCCAGCCCCCAGGCGCATCACGCCCGGGCTGACCGGCGCCCCGGTCGAGGTCGACCTGGTCGTGATCGGGCTCGGCGTCACGGGAGCCGGCGTTGCGCTCGACGCGATCACCCGCGGGCTCAGCGTGCTCGCCGTCGACGCCCACGACCTCGCCTTCGGCACGTCTCGCTGGTCCTCGAAGATGGTGCACGGCGGCCTGCGCTACCTCGCCAACGGCCAGGTCGGTGTCGCCCACGAGAGCGCCGTCGAGCGGGGCATCCTGATGGAGGTCACGGCCCCGCACCTCAGCCACGCGATGCCGATGCTGGTGCCCCTCAACTCCGGCGTCACCCGCATGCAGGCCGCGGTCACCCGCGCCGGCCTGCTCGCCGGCGACCTGCTCCGCCGGGGGGCGCGCACCGACGCCGAGACGCTCCCGAGGCCGCGGCGGCTCTCCGCCACCGAGGCGCTCCGGCTCGCCCCCGCCCTGCGCCCCGCCGGGCTCCGCGGCGGCCTGCTCTCGTGGGACGGCCAGCTCGAGGACGACGCCCGGCTCGTCACCACGATCGCCCGCACGGCCGCGTCGTACGGTGCCCTCGTGCGCACCCACGCCCGGGTGCTCTCCGCCACCGGCACCTCCGTCGACCTGCGTGACGAGCTCACCGGCGCCACCACCACGGTGACGGCGCGGGCCGTGGTCAGCGCGACCGGCGTCTGGGCCGGGGAGCTGGTCGACGAGGTGACGCTGCGGCCCAGCCGCGGCACCCACCTGGTGCTGCGCGCCGAGAGCCTGCCCGGCCTCCAGGTGTCCGTCTTCGCCCCGGTGCCCGGCGAGACGAACCGCTTCGTGCTGGTCCTGCCCCAGCCGGACGGCACGATCTACGTCGGCCTCACCGACGAGCCCGTCGAGGGGGACCTCCCCGACGTGCCCGAGCCGTCGGAGCCCGAGATCGGCTTCCTGCTCGACGTCGTCTCCGCCGCGTTCTCCCGCCAGCTGCGCCGCGACGACGTCGTCGGTGCGTTCGCCGGGCTCCGCCCCCTGATCGACGCCGGCGACGGCTCGACGGCCGACCTCTCCCGCAGGCACGCGGTGCTCACGAGCCGCTCGGGCGTCGTGACGATCATCGGCGGCAAGCTCACGACGTACCGCCAGATGGCCGAGGACGCCGTGGACGCCGCGGTCGCCCACGCCGGCCTCCGGGCCGGACCGTGCCGCACCCGTGCCCTGCCCCTCGCCGGCGCCGCCCGCCGCGCCGAGCTCGCCGCCCTCGAGCAGCCCGCCCGGCTCGTGCGCCGCTACGGCACCGACGCAGGCCTGGTCCTCGACAACGCCCGCGAGGTCAGCGGTCTCACCGACGACGAGCTGCTCCGCCCGGTCGCCGCGCACGTCCCCGTCACGCTCGCCGAGCTCATCTTCGGTGTCACCCACGAGGGCGCGGCCGACGTGGACGACCTGCTCGACCGGCGCACCCGCGTCGGCCTGGTGCCCGCCGACCGCGAGCTGGCGGTGCCCGCCGCCGAGCGCGCCCTGGAGCTGGCCCGCACCCGCCGATGAGTTCGGGCGTCGACGCCGGTCTGCACGACGCGGCAGACTGACGACGACGAGGAGCATCCCGATGACGGCACTGAGGGCGGCACAGGTGGACAGCCAGGGCACGGAGCTGGACGACTTCCCGACGCTCACCGCGCGCTACCAGCGCGAGCTGCTCGCGCACTGCTACCGGATGACCGGCTCGGTGCACGAGGCCGAGGACCTCGTGCAGGAGACGTTCCTGCGCGCCTGGAAGGCCTCGTCGAGCTTCGAGCGCCGGTCCTCGGTGCGGACCTGGCTCTACCGGATCGCGACCAACGTGTGCCTGACCAACCTGGAGTCCCGGCCGCGTCGGCCGCTGCCCACGGGGCTCGGCACGGCGGACGCACACGCGGGCGACGCCCTCGAGCAGGACGTCGAGATCGCGTGGCTGGAGCCGGTGCCCGACGCCGCTGTCGTCGTCGCCGAGCGCGACTCGATCCGGCTCGCGTTCGTCGCCGCCCTCCAGCACCTGCCGGCCCGCCAGCGGGCGGTGCTGATCCTGCGCGACGTGCTGCGCTGGTCGGCCGCCGAGGTCGCCGAGGCCCTGGACACCACCAGCGCCGCGGTCAACTCCGCCCTCCAGCGCGCCCACGCCCAGCTCGCCGAGCGCGGCCTGAGCGAGGAGACCGTCCGCCCGGACCTGACGCCGGGGCAGCGCGAGCTGCTCGACCGCTACGTCGAGGCGTTCTGGGAGAAGGACATCGACACCATCGTCAGCCTGCTGACCGCCGAGGCGACGTGGGAGATGCCGCCGTTCACCAGCTGGTTCCGTGGCTCCGAGGCGATCGGCTGGCTGGTCGGCACCGAGTGCCCGGGCGGCTCCAACGACATGCCGATGCTGCCCACCCGGGCCAACGGCCAGCCGGCGTTCGGCCTCTACATGCGCACCGAGCAGGGCGACTTCGTGCCGTTCCAGCTCCAGGTCCTCGAGCTCGACGGCCAGCGCGTACGGCACGTGAGCGCCTTCTTCGACGTCTCCCTCTTCGCGACGTTCGGACTACCGGAACGGCTGCCCGCCGACCACGTGCCGGACCTCGGCGGAGTCGTCCCGGCCTCGCGGTGAGCACCGAGCTCGACCGTGCCGTCGAGCTCCTCGACCGGTCCCTCGGGTACACCCGCGTCGTGCTCGCCGACGTCACCGACCACCAGCTCGACCACCCCACGCCGTGCGCGGGGTGGTCGCTCAAGGACCTGCTCCGGCACATGGAGGACGCTCTCGACGCGTTCACCGAGGCGGCGGGCGGCGTCGTCGAGGTGCCCGGTCCGGGACCCGCCACGACGGGGGGCGGTGCACTGCAGGAGAAGGCCTGTGCCCTCCTCGGCGCCTGGAGCCGCGCCGAGCCGACCGCGGTGGCGGTCGGCGACCTCGAGCTGGCCAGTCCGGTGCTCGTCGCCGCGGCCGCGCTGGAGATCACCGTGCACGGCTGGGACGTCGGCCAGGCCACGGGACACGGTGGCCGGATCCCCGAGGACCTCGCTCGCGACCTGCTTCCCGTCGCCGGTCGACTCGTCGACCCGGCCGACCGCGGGGTCCGGTTCGCCCGCCCCCGTCCGACCGCCGCGGAGGCGCCGTACGACGCCCGCCTGCTGGCCTTTCTCGGGCGGCACCTGACTGGTCCACCCGGACGAGTTCGGGGCAATCGGGACACGGCCCGGGCGTGGCTTCCTAGTCTTGCGCTCATGCAGGCACCCGAGGTGGCGGACCTCCTCTCGGACCCGCCCGGCGACACCGCTCCCCCCTCGGCACCTCGGCCCCGAGCACTGCTCCACTCCGGGCTGGCCCGCGCCTGGGAGCAGGCCCGGCTCGGCCAGGTCAACGCGGCGCTCGCCGCCCTTGCCGCCCTGCGCCTCACGGGGGAGATCGACCCGGACAGCACCGACGCGGTGCTCCTGCTCGCGACCAGCATCGACTGTCGTCTGGCCCGTGGCGACCTCGGCGACGCGCTCGCGCTCAGCGAGGAGCTCGCGCCGTACCTCGAGCAGCCCGGAGCGCGCGGTGCCATCGCGCACCACGCACGCGGGGAGGTCGCCTCGGCGCTCAACGAGCCGGACCTGGCCGCCCTCCACTTCACCACCGCCGGCCAGCGGGTGGCCGCCGACATCGGGTACGCCGACCTGGTGCCCTGGCGGGCCGGCGCCGCCCTGGCCGCGGTCCGGCTGCGCCGACGCCCCGAGGCCGCCGCGCTC
>JAOPYB010000293.1 GCA_025964835.1 Nocardioides sp.
TGGCGACATCTCAGCCCAGGACCGGGATCTGGTCGATGCGCTCGAGGATGACGCCCTCGCGCAGCGCCCACGGGCAGATCTCCAGCTCGGTCAGCTCGAAGATGTCCATGCACGCCTCGGCCACCAGGGCCCCGGGCACGATCTGATGGGTGCGGCTCGGCGAGACGCCGGGCAGCTCGGCCAGGTCGCCCGGTGGGATCGCGACCAGCTTGGGGATCCATTGCCGCAGGACCGACAACGTCAGCGAGCGCGGCACGAGCGGCCCGTCGCCCGACGGCGCGGCCCCGCAGATCCGGGCCAGCGACCGGAACGTCTTGGAGGTGGCGGCGGCGCGGTCGGGGGTCCCGGCACGCAGCAGGGTGCCGGCGTCGCGGGCGATCTCGGCGCGGATCTGCTTGCGCAGCTGGCGGATCGCGTCGTCGTCGGGCTGGGCGCCACCGAAGAACTGCCGGGCCAGGCGGGCCGCGCCGAGGGGCATCGACCAGGCGACGTCCGGTGCCTCGTCCGCCCCGCCGGCGATCTCGAGGGACCCGCCACCGATGTCGAAGACCGCCAGCCGGCCGGCCGACCAGCCGAACCAGCGACGTACGGCGAGGAAGGTCAGCCGCGCCTCGTCGGCGCCGGACAGCACCTCGATCCTCACGCCCGTGCGCTCGCGGACGTGCTCGAGCACCGCGTCGGAGTTGACCGCGTCGCGGACCGCCGAGGTCGCGAAGCCGATCATGTCCTCGCAGCCCTTGTCCTCGGCCACGACCAGCGCCTGGGCGGTGAACGCCGTGAGCGCGTCGATGCCGGTCTGCGAGACCGCACCCTGGTCGTCGAGGTGCTCGGCCAGGCGGAGTGGCTCCTTGTAGGAGTACGCCGGGAGGGGCGCCGCGCCGCCGTGGGCGTCGACCACGAGCAGGTGGCCCGTGTTGGAGCCGATGTCGAGGACGCCCAGTCGCATGGGGCCACGCTACTAGGCGATGATCTCCCGACTACCGCAGCGCGCGTCCTCCCAGACGACCCACGAGGAGCTCCGCCCGGCCGGAGCCCGGCTTCGACACCGGCTGCCAGACCACGTAGCGACCGGCGATGTAAGGCGACTCCGTCAGCCGGTCGTCCGTGAACCGAGAAAGTCGGCTGTCCCGCAGACGCCAGAGGAAGCCCTCGTGGCCCGGCCGCCCCGCGGCTCGACCGAAGCTCGCAAACCCGCTGCTCATCCTGGGGAAGTACGTCGCCTCGGTTTCGCAGTTGCCCGTGCCGAGACTCCTCCGACCATCGGGGGCGCTGACGAATGTCCGACACCGTCCTCGCACGGCCTCCTGCCACGTCGTCGTGCCGCCCGAGCTCGCTGCACCCGACATTCGGCTGGCGGCACCGCCGTGTCCGATCCGGATCGGCCCGGAGACGTCCGGGAGCCGCCGCGATGTGATCGACCGGTTGCGGAAGGTGCCGGGATCCGCCCGAACCGTTACCAGCCGCTCGCCCGAGACCTGGGGGAAGAACGCCCCCTTCTGCTCGACGGGAGCTGGCTCGCTGCCGTCGGCTGGGACTGAGTAGACCGCGGGGACAACGGTTCCGTCGACGATCTCCTTGACGGCGGAGTAGTGCACCCGGTCCCGGAGGATCACCGGCTGCGTGCCGTCCGGACCTGCAGGAACCGGGTCCACGCCGACGTCAGGCGCCTCTGCGACCATCCTCGTGGTGTCAGAGCGCGGATCGTAGGTGTAGATCTGCCAGGGGAAGGTGAATGGCGTCTGCGCGTCACACCCTGGAGTGAGTACCGCGTGCCTGGTGGCATCGAACTCAGGGCGCTCCATGCCGAGTTGCGCAGCTGTCGACGACTCCTGGCTCTCGACGCCGACCGACTCTTCGAACGCGCTAGATAGGCGTCGTGAGCGTTCCACAGACCTACTCGAGCTGTGAGGTCGGCCTGGTAGCCGGCTGGGTAGTCGGGCGTGGATCCCGCCTCCCGGCCACCACCGGTCGCGTTCCCGATCAAGGCGGGATCCGCCTCCGCAGGCACCGGAATCACGAGCATCATCAGAAGTCCAAGAGCCGAGGCGAAGGCCCGCGCAATGGAGAGACTGAAGTGCATGTGAAACCACCGAGAGTGAATCCGGTCCGAGATGCCGGTGAAGCATCCTCACCTGTGGCTTGGATCACGTCGACTCTCATCGCCTAGGCTTCCCTAGTGCCCGAAGTAGATCTGGTCTTTCCGCGCGCCTACGTGGAGTTCGTCAACCCCGCCGACGAGTCCGAGGTGATGCGCTGCGACCTGACCTGGCTCACGTCGAGCTACATGTGCATCTTCGGCCAGGGCTGCCAGGGGATCTACGACACGGCGCCCGACGTGGGCTGCTGCACGCTCGGCGCGCACTTCGCGGACAAGGACGACCAGAAGCGGGTGGCGACGTACGTCGACCAGCTCACCCCGGAGACCTGGCAGTTCCACCCCGGCCGGACGGTGCGCAAGAGCGACTGGGTGACCAAGGACGACGAGGGCGAGGCCAAGACCCGCACCCACGAGGTCAACGGGCAGAGCGCCTGCGTGTTCGCCAACCGCAGCGACTTCGGGGCCGGCGCCGGCTGCGCGCTGCACGGGCTCGCCTTGCTGCAGGGCCGCAACCCCCTCGAGACCAAGCCGGACGTCTGCTGGCAGCTACCGATCCGGCGCACCTTCCGCAACGTCGTGCGCCAGGACGACACGGAGTACACCGAGGTGTCGATCGGCGAGTACGACCGGCGCGGCTGGGGTCCGGGCGGCCACGACCTCGACTGGTACTGCTCCGGCAACACCGAGGCGCACGTCGCCCTCGAGCCGGTCTACGTCACCCACGAGCCGGAGCTGACCGAGCTGATGGGCAGGCCGGCGTACGACGAGCTGGTGCGGCACTGCGAGGCGCACGTCCGGTCGCGCTCGGCCCTGGCGCTGCACCCCGCCGACCCGCACTGACCGCGCCGGGCGATCGGCCGTCGCCCGTCGGGCCAACATTCTCGACATCAAGAGATCCGGACCCCGATGTCCGGGGTTGCTGAGAGGTTGTTGAGAATGATCGACATGCGCTTGGACCATCTCTCGTACGCCGCAGGACCGGATGGCCTCGCCAGCACCACCCAGCGCATCGGGGGACTGCTCGGCCGGGACTTCACCGACGGTGGCGTGCACCCACGCTTCGGGACTCGCAACACGATCATGCCGCTGGCGGACGGGACCTACCTCGAGATCGTCGAGGTCCTCGACCACCCGGCGTCCGACAAGGCTCCGTTCGGCCAGGCCGTGCGCGCCCGTTCCGCCCTCGGCGGCGGCTGGCTCGGCTGGGTCGTCGCGGTCGACGACATCACGCCCGTCGAGCAGCGCCTCGGCCGCGAGGCGGCCAAGGGCAACCGCTACCGCCCCGACGGCACCGAGCTCCGCTGGAAGCAGATCGGGATCAACGGCCTGATCGCCGACCCGCAGCTGCCGTTCTTCATCGAGTGGGACGTGCCCGCCGAGCTGCACCCCAGCGCGGGTTCCGACGGGCGCTTCTCCCTTGCCTGCCTGGAGATCGCGGGCGACCCGCAGCGGGTCAGCGAGTGGCTCGGCGAGACCGTCGAGGCACCGCTCGAGGACGTCAAGGTCGAGTGGGTGGCCCCGCACGGCACCCCCGGCATCATCGCAGCCCAGTTCCAGACGCCGAACGGCCTCGTCCGGCTCTGAGCGAGCAGGCACGCGCGAAGTGCGTGCCGTGGCGAAGCCAGGTCGAGCAAGCCCCGCGGATGAGGAACGAAGCCGCGACGGCGCGTCGAGATCGAGCTGCATGACCGTCTCGCCGGGTGCGGTGCCGAGCCCGAACATCTGGCACCACACCGCGACGTACGAGACCGAGAACCGCGCGGTCGATCCCGAGGGTCGCCTCGAGGCGGCGATGACGGCGCTGGCCGACTGGTCGGGCCGGACCGTGCTCGACGTCGGCTGCGGCACGGGGTTCCACCTGCCCCGCTTCGCGGAGCGCGCCGCCGCGGTGATCGGGGTCGAGCCGCACGCCGACCTCGCCGCGCTCGCCCGGCGGCGCACCCGCCGGCTCGCCAACGTCGACGTGCGCCAGGGCACCGCGCAGTCGCTCCCCCTGCCGGACCGGTCGGTCGACGTGGTGCACGCGCGGTGGGCCTACTTCTTCGGTCCGGGCTGCGAACCCGGGCTCGTCGAGCTCGACCGCGTCGTAGGCCACGGGGGCACGGCGTTCGTGATCGACAACGACGCGACGCGCTCGACCTTCGGGGCGTGGTTCCGTCGCGGCTACCCCGCCCTCGACCCGGTGGCCGTCGAGCGGTTCTGGTCGGTGCGCGGGTGGACGCGCACGCCGGTCGACATCCGCTGGTCGTTCTCGTCGCGCGCGGACCTGGAGAGCGTGGTCCGCATCGAGTTCACCCCCGAGCTCGCCGACGAGCTGCTCGCCGGACACGACGGCACCGAGGTCGACTACGCCGTCAACCTGTGGTCGAAGGTCTTCTGACGCGGCCTCGCCCCCGGTCGCGCTCCTTGCTCGACCACCATCACCGGATCCGCTGGTGCCGCTCCGTCTAACTGGAGCCGCGGATGGCGAGGGTGGGGGCGAGCAGCACACCCGGTCCGACGTACGGCGGGTGGCCGAGCAGGCCCTCGAGGGCCTTGACCACCTCGACGGCGACGTCCTCCAGCGGCTGCCGCACGGAGGTGAGGCCGGGCGGGACGACCTGGGCGACCTGGGAGTCGTCGAAGCCGACCACGGCGACGTCGCGGCCGGGGACCAGCCCGCGCTCGGCAAGGGTGTGCAGGACGCCCATCGCCAGGGTGTCGGAGGCGCACACGAACGCGGAGGGCTGTGCCTCGTCGAGCAGCACGGCGCTCGCCTCGCGGCCGCTGGCGACGGTGTCCTCGACGCGGGACGCCAGCCCGGTGGTGGGCAGCCCGCGGGCGCGCAGTGCGCGGCTCCAGCCGGCGCGCCGGTCCTCGCCGATCCAGGAGTCCCTGCGCCAGCCGATCCAGGCGATCCGGTGGTGACCACGGTCGAGCAGGTGGGTCGTGGCCAGCTCGGAGCCGGCCGCGCCGTCGACGTCGACCCACGGGTGTCGGGGCTCCTCGACACCCCACGGCCGGCCGAACGCCACGAACGGCGCCCGCCGCGTCTCGAGCCAGGCCGCCTGCGGGTTGCCCAAATAGGTGTCGGTGATGACGAACGCGTCGACGGCGGTCGAGCGGAGCAGGTCGTCGTACCCGGAGAGCGGGTCCTGGTGGTCGGCGGCGAAGAGCAGCACGTGGTAGCCGGCCTCGCGGGACGTCTCCACCAGTGAGTGGACGAAGCGGTCCATCAGGGCGTTGGCGGTGCCCTCCTGCGCGGCGTTGATGCGCAGGCCGATCAGATGGGAGGCGCGGGTGCGCAGGTTGCGGGCGGCCCGGTTGGGCGAGTAGCCCAGCTCGTCGATGGCCTGCTGGACCCGCTCCAGGGTGTCGGCGCGCAGCAGGTCGGGGTTGTTGACGGCGTTGGAGACGGTCTGGCGGGAGACGCCGGCGAGCTCCGCCACGTCGGCGAGGGTCGGCGGCGTCGTGGGCACGCGCCCCGGGATCCTGGACACCCCGCCACCCCCTGTCCCGCCGACTTGATCGTTCCAACGACAGCATAACGAGCAAGTCCGGCCCACGACGAGCGGTCCGGCGCGCGTCGTTGTCGGCGTCGTCGCCTAGCGTCTGCGGCATGTCGAAGAACCCGCGCCCCGCCTTCCGCTGCACCGAGTGTGGATGGGAGACCGGCAAGTGGGTGGGCCGCTGCGGCGAGTGCCAGGCCTGGGGCTCCGTGGCCGAGAGCGCCGCGCCCACGATGCGGGCCACCGCCTCGCCGGTGACCCGCCCGGCGGTCCCGATCGGCCAGGTCTCGGTGGAGGACTCCCAGTTCCGCAGCAGCGGCGTGCCCGAGCTCGACCGGGTGCTCGGCGGCGGCCTGGTGCCCGGTGCCGCGATCCTCCTCGCCGGCGAGCCCGGCGTCGGCAAGAGCACCCTGCTTCTCGAGGTCGCCGCCCAGACCGCCCGCTACCAGCACCGCACCCTCTACGTCACCGGCGAGGAGTCCGCCTCCCAGGTGCGGCTGCGCGCCGACCGCACCGGCGGGGTCCACGACGAGCTCTACCTCGCCGCCGAGACGGACCTCGGGGCGGTCCTCACCCACATCGAGCAGGTCCGGCCCACGCTGCTGGTCGTCGACTCCATCCAGACGATCGTCGCGTCGGGGGTCGAGGGCGTCCCCGGCGGCGTCACCCAGGTCAAGGAGGTCGCGGCCGCGCTCATCCGGGTCGCGAAGACGCGCAACATCACGACGGTCCTCGTCGGCCACGTCACCAAGGACGGCACGATCGCCGGGCCCCGGGTCCTCGAGCACGTCGTCGACGTGGTGCTGCACTTCGAGGGCGACCGCAACTCCCGCTTCCGCATGGTCCGCGCGATGAAGAACCGCTTCGGCCCCATCGACGAGGTCGGCTGCTTCGACCTCTCCTCCGAGGGGATCGTGGCCGTCACCGACCCGACCGGGCTCTGGGTGGAGAACCACCACGCCCGGGTGCCCGGCACCTGCGTCGCGGTGACCATGGAGGGTCGCCGCCCCCTCCTCGCCGAGGTGCAGGCCCTGGTCACCCCCACGTCGGCCGAGCGGCCGCGCCGCACCACGTCGGGCCTCGACGGCTCCCGGGTCGCGATGGTGCTCGCCGTGCTCCAGCAGCACTGCGGGATCCGCCTCCTCAACCACGACGTCTTCACCTCGACGGTCGGCGGCGCACGGCTCAACGAGCCCGCGAGCGACCTCGCCGTGGCGATCGCCCTGGCGTCGGCCACGACCGGCACCGCCGCGCCCCAGGGCGTGGTGGCGATGGGCGAGATCGGCCTGGCCGGCGAGCTGCGCCGGGTGCGTGACCTCCCGCAGCGGATCGCCGAGGCCGCCCGGCTCGGCTTCCGGGTCGCCGTCGTGCCCGTCGAGCCCGGCACCCGCTCCACCCGCTCCCCCGAGTCGTGGACCGTCGACGGGATGCGGGTCCTCGACGTCCCCGACATCGCGTCCGCCCTGCGCCTGCTGCATCTGACGAAGAGTGAGCGCCGCGCCGACTCTCCCCTAGACTGACCGCGCGGCCGACCTGACGCCGCAGCCGAAACGGAGGACACGGCAGTGGTGGGCACCGACCGATCGGACGAGACGCTGCGCCTGCGCGCGACGCTGGCGTCCATCGCTCCCGGCACCGCGATGCGCGACGGTCTCGAGCGCATCCTCCGCGGCCGCACCGGCGCCTTGATCGTGATGGGCCACGACAAGACCGTCGAGTCGCTCGCGACCGGCGGCTTCACCCTCGACGTACCCTTCACCGCCACCGGGCTGCGCGAGCTCGCCAAGATGGACGGCGGCATCATCGTCGACAAGGACATCACCCGGATCCACCGCGCCGCGGTCCACCTGATGCCCGACCACACGATCCCCTCCGAGGAGACCGGCACCCGACACCGCACCGCGGACCGGGTCGCCCGCCAGACGGGGTTCCCGGTGATCTCGGTGTCGCAGTCGATGCAGATCATCGCCGCGTACGTCGGCGAGACCCGGCACGTCCTCGAGGACTCCGGCCAGATCCTCTCCCGCGCCAACCAGGCGCTCGCCACCCTCGAGCGTTACAAGATGCGCCTCGACGAGGTCGCCAGCACCCTCTCCGCACTCGAGATCGAGGACCTCGTCACGGTCCGAGACGTCGCCGTCGTCGCCCAGCGCCTCGAGATGGTCACCCGCATCGCCCGCGAGATCGAGGACTACGTCCTCGAGCTCGGCACCGACGGCCGGCTGTTGTCGCTCCAGCTCGAGGAGCTCGTGACCGGTGTCGACGCCGAGCGCGAGCTGGTCATCCGCGACTACCTGCCCGCGGGGCGGCGCAGCAAGAGCCCCGAGGAGCTGCTGGCCCGGCTCGAGGCGCTCTCGGCCACCGAGCTGGTCGACCCGGCCGCGGCCTCGAAGGC
>JAOPYB010000504.1 GCA_025964835.1 Nocardioides sp.
GCCGCACCCAGGTGCTCCCGCCGGTCGCCGCAGCCGGAGCGGTCGGAGCAGTCGGAACCGTGGGAGCCGCTGCCGCCGCGGGCCCGGCGACCGCGGCGAGCCCCGTGGCGCCCGTGCGCTCCGAACCGGACCGCCGGCGGGCCCTCCCCTGGCTGGTCATCCTGCTGGGGCTGCTGCTCGCGGCCGTCGTGGTCTTCGCGCTGGTCGCCAACGGCGGGGGCGACGACCCGACGACGCCCGACCCGACCCACCGCGCGAAGCCGTCGAAGACCCCGTCGCAGTCGCAGGAGCCGAGCCAGGAGCCGAGCTCCAGCAGCCCCTCGGCGCCCCAGACGAGCGCCTCCTCGTCGGCGCCCTCGTCGCCCACCAGCTCGGCCCCGACCTCGGCACCCACCTCGCAGACCCCGACCGAGTCGCCCTCCGACACTCCCTCCGACCCGACCACCTCCCCGTCGGTCCCGGCGTCCGCACCCGCGTCGACCGCGCCGTCGTCGAGCCCGTCCAGGGCCCCTACGTCGTCGCCGACCGCCTCCCGCGCGCCCACCGACCACCGCGCAGAGAGGCCTCAGCGATGAGCACCCCACAGCCGACCGTCGGCGGCCGGTACGAGCTCGGCGAGCTCCTCGGCCGCGGCGGCATGGCCGAGGTCCGCAAGGGCACCGACACCCGGCTCGGGCGGGTGGTCGCGGTCAAGCGGCTGCGCACCGACCTGGCGAGCGACGCGACGTTCCAGGCGCGCTTCCGCCGCGAGGCACAGTCGTCCGCGTCGCTCAACCACCCGGCGATCGTGGCGGTCTACGACACCGGCGAGGAGTGGTCCAACGCCGACGGCCCTGAACACGAGGGCGTCGCACAGCCCTACATCGTGATGGAGTACGTCGCCGGGCGGACGCTGCGCGACATCATCCGCGAGGGCCGCAAGATCCTGCCCGAGCGCGCCCTCGAGATCACCAGCGGCGTGCTCTCGGCCCTCGACTACAGCCACCGCGCGGGGATCATCCACCGCGACATCAAGCCGGGCAACGTGATGCTCACCCCCAGCGGCGACGTGAAGGTCATGGACTTCGGCATCGCCCGCGCGATGAGCGACGCCTCGTCGACGATGACCCAGACGGCCGCGGTCGTCGGCACCGCCCAGTACCTCTCGCCCGAGCAGGCCCGTGGTGAGACCGTCGACTCACGCTCGGACGTCTACTCCGCCGGCTGCCTGCTCTACGAGCTGCTCACCGGCCGGCCCCCGTTCGTGGGCGACAGCCCGGTCGCGGTGGCCTACCAGCACGTCCGCGAGCCCGCGCTGCCGCCGTCCGACCACGACACCGACCTCCCCCCGGAGATCGACGCGATCGTGATGAAGGCGCTCGCCAAGCCTCTCGAGGAGCGCTACCAGTCCGCCGCCGCGATGCGCAGCGACATCGAGCGCTACCTCGCCGGCCGGCCGGTGCACGCGGCCGCGCCCGTCCCGACCGCCGCGACGGCGGTCGTCCCGGCGGTCGTCCCGGTGTACGACGCCACCTCGGTCCGGCCCGCGCGACCGCCCGAGGACGACGACGACGACCGCAGCCGCACCGGCCTGCTGGTCGCGCTCGGGCTGCTGCTGGTGCTCATCATCGCGGGCGCGGCCTACCTCCTCCCCCGGATGTTCGAGAGCCCGCCCGACCAGGTCGCCGTCCCCAACATCGTCGGCCTGAGCGAGCAGCGGGCGCGGGCCGCGATCGGCGACGCCGGCCTCGCCGTCGGTGCCGTCGAGTACCAGCCCAGCGACACCGTGGCGAACGACAAGGTCATCAGTCAGCAACCCAACCGCGACCAGTACGTCGATCCCGGCGCCACCGTGGGCTTCGTCGTGTCCACCGGCAAGCCCGAGGTCACGGTGCCGACCGTCGTCGGGCAGCCCCGGTCCGAGGCGGCCACGACCCTGCGCAACGCCGGGCTCAAGGTGGTCCAGGAGGAACGCGAGTCCGACGAGAACAAGGGCCAGGTGGTCGAGACGTCACCGCCCGCCGGGACCCAGGTCCAGGCGGACAGCTCGGTGACGATCTACTACTCCGACGGCCCGGAGAAGATCCCGGACGTCGTGGGGATGCAGCAGGCCGACGCCGAGCGGGCGCTCCGCGACGCGGGCTTCGTGCCCGACGTGGTCGAGTCCGCCAACACGACCGAGCCCAAGGGCACCGTCATCCAGCAGAGCCCGACGGCCGGCCAGACCGACCAGGAGGGGTCGACGGTGACGATCGTGGTGTCGACGTACGAGGAGCCGTCGGAGTCGCCCTCTCCGAGCGAGACCCCGTCCGAGTCACCGACCCTGCTGCCGACGGAGTCGCCGAGCGTCGGCGGTCGCCGACTTCCGTAGCCGGTCTCTGGGGGCACGTCTCCCAAGTCGGGGGACGCACCCTAACGGAGCGGCTCGGCGTAGTTGAGGTCGAGCAGGCCGTCGAACGCCGGCGCGGTGATGGAGTCATCGACCTGCAGGTCCCAGCCCACGGCGATCTCGGGGTCGGCGGCCTGGGCGCGGTAGACCCGGAGGTAGTCGTCGGTGTCCACGGCGCCGACCAGTGCGCTGGTGCTGCCGACCGCGGAGATCACGTAGGGCTGTGAGTAGGGGTACCCCTGCAGCTGGACCGCGTTGCCCTCGCACTTGATGCCGGTGGTGGACACCACCCGCTGGCCCTGGATCGTGACCGCGCTGGCGCCGGCCTTCCACATGGCGTTGACGACCGCCTGGATGTCCTGCTGGTGCACGACGAGGTACTTCGGGTCGACGGTGGTGGCGTTGATGACGTCCTCGGGCGCGTCGGACAGGGTGACGGTGATGCCCGGTCCGGTGCGGGGGACCAGTCCGGCCGGGTCGTTGAGCCGCTCGATCTTGCGCCGGTAGCGCTTGACCTCGCGGTCGTCGACCGACTTGGTGAGGGTGGCGACGTCGGCGTTCAGGTCGGTGACCCGCTGCTTGAGGGCGTCGTAGTCGTCGGCCTCGTTGCTCACCAGCGAGGCCAGATCGGTGTAGCGGCCCGGGCGCAGGTCGGTGCCCTCGCTGCTGTGGGCGCTGACGACGAAGAGCCCGCCGCTGAGCAGGACCACCAGCGGGGTCCCGATCCGCCACCCGCCCCAGCTGCGGCGGGGCCGGCGCGGGGGCTCGGGCGCGTCCACGGTGGGCCGCGCGTGGGATCCGGGAGTCACGCGGACTAAGGTAGCCCGCGACCAGTGACGGCACGTCACGGGAGCGCGTCACGATTCGAGGAGCAGCACAGTGTCCAAGCAGAAGTCCACGCAGCA
>JAOPYB010000510.1 GCA_025964835.1 Nocardioides sp.
GGGTCATGCCGATCATCCGGCCGACGAGGTAGTCGACGACCTCGAACGCCCCGTGCACGAGGTCGTCGGCCTCGCGGAAGACGCGGACGGTGACCCGGATCAGGATCGCGTCGGTCTCCCAGCCGAGCGACTCGACCAGGACGCCGTCGGGGCCGGTCGTCGCGGCGAGGACCGCCACCTCGGCCTCGCCGAAGCTGATCGGGGACAGGATCGCGGACTCGACGAGGTCGCCGTTGCGCAGGGTGCGGGCGCCGATACCGGCCCAGTCGCGCATCTGGTTGCCGGCGGTGTCGTACGTCGTCGCGAGCGCGAGCACGTGGGAGTACGTCGCCTCGATGCCCTCGGACCCGCCGGTGACGCCGGTGATCGGGACGGGATGCGGGTCGGCGCTCATGCCCGGACCCCCGTCACCAGGCGGGCCACCTCGACGCCGAGCCGCAGCGGCTCGACCGGGTGGATGCGGACCCGCGGCTCGTGGCCGAGGGTGTAGGGCGTGAGGGCGCGCCAGCCGTCGCCGAAGAGCAGCCAGCTGACCCAGCCGATCTTGCGTGCCCCGGTGTCACCGACACCGGAGACGACGGTGCGCATCCGGCCCAGGACCGAGGCGTTGAGCAGCCGGACCTGCTCGTCGGTGCCGGCGCGGCCGAGGGGGATCTCGCCCTGGTCGGCGAACACGCTGCCGGTGTGCCGGGCGACGAGCTCGCCGAAGACGTCCTCGCGGTGCAGCCGGAGCGCCTCGCCCGAGCCGAGCAGGAGCTCGTGGGGGAGGTCGAGGACGCGGGCCGGTGGCCGGGCCTGGCTCCGCGGGCGGGTGACGGTGACGGCACGGGCGAGCTCGACCTGCCAGAGGTCGTCGTCGAACCACGCGAGCTCGAGCGTGCCGCCGGCGCCGGCGAGCGTGGTGACCCGCCCGGCCCGCAGGCGTTGCCACGAGTGGACCTGGGCGAAGCCACCGGGCGCCCCGGCGCGCAGCACGGACACGTCGACGTCGACGAGGACCTCGGGGGCGCCGAAGACGGCCAGCGCCTCGGCCACCTCGGGGTGGACCTCGCCGGCGGACGTGAGCACCCGGGCCCCGAGGAGCTCGCTGTCGGGGTCGCCGTCGCCCGGGGTCTCGCCGGGCGGCCCGGCCTCGGGCCCGAGGGCCCGGGCGGTCCGGGAGGGCTCGGGCCGGTCGTCCCACGGGAGGGGGGCGGCGGTGCGCTCCGCCAGCCGCTCGACGGCCGGACGGGAGAGCCGCAGCCGGCGCGGGAGCAGGGCAACGGGATCGGGCTCGGGGGCAGCGGTCCCGTCGAGGTTGAGCGTGACGGTCGCCATCAGCCGACCCCGGGGACGTCGACGTCGAGCCAGTCCTTGGAGCCGGGCGGCGGTGGGACGAACCGGTCGAGGAGCTCGTCGCCGGCGTCGGGGAGCACGTGCCGGAGGCCGTCCATGATCCCGTGACCGATGTCGGCGAGCCGGTCGCGGGCGCCGTCGATCAGGCTGTGCACCTTGCGCTCGATCGAGGCGATGAGGTCCTTGAGCCGGTCGACCTCGTGGGCGTGGTGGTCGAGCGCGTCGGCGGCGTCCTCGTGGAGCGTGGCGGACCTGCGCAGCGCCGAGGCACGGTCGCGGGTGCGGCGGCGCATGGCGTCGGCGGCGAGCCCCTTCCAGTGGACGTTCTCGCACTGCCCGACCAGGCGGTCGGCCTCGGAGCGGATGTCGGCGGCCTGCTCCCGCAGGTCGCGGGCCAGCCCGCGGATCACGGTGGTGTCGCCGTACATGACTGGCTCCTCGCTCGCTCGGGGTCGAGGTGATGGTGCCCTCCCGGACCACCGGGAAACGTCAGGGGTGCAGCGCTGTGGACAGACGCCGCAGCGCGCGCTCGATGTCGGCGCCGGGCCCGGCGAAGCTGAGCCGCACGAAACGGGAGCCATCGACGGTGTCGAAGTCGATGCCCGGTGCCACCGCCACGCCCGTGCGGGCGAGCAGCTCGTGGCAGAACCTCATCGTGTCGTCGGTCAGGTGCCCGACGTCGGCGTACACGTAGAACGCGCCGTCGGCCGGTGCGAGCTCGGTGATTCCCAGTGCGGGCAGCCCGTCGAGGAGCAGGCGCCGGTTGTCGGCGTACCGCGCGACGTGGCCGTCGAGCTCGGCGTACGACGCGTCGTCGAACGCGGCGAGGCACGCCCACTGCGCGACCACCGGCGGACAGATCGTGAAGTTGCCGGTGAGCACGTCGACCGCGCGGCGGAGCCGCTGGGGGACCAGCATCCAGCCGATCCGCCAGCCGGTCATCGAGAAGTACTTCGAGAAGCTCGAGAAGACGACCGCCTCGCGGCTGGTCCCCCAGGCGCTGCGCGCCAGGGGGGCGTGGCCGTTGAGCGGGGCGTACTCGATGCCGTGGTAGATCTCGTCGGAGATGAGCTGGACACCGTTCTCCTCGCACCAGGTGGCGAGCGCGGCCAGCTCGGCGGGCAGCAGCATGGTGCCGGTGGGGTTGGCGGGGCTGGCGACGACGAGGCCCCTGAGGTCGCCGCCGAGGTCCGCGTGCAGCGCGGCGACCTGCTCGACGGTCGGCTGGAAGCGGGTGTCGGGGCCGGTCGGGATCTCGACGACCTCGCAGCCCAGTGCGGTCAGCACGTTGCGGTAGCAGGGGTAGCCGGGCCGGGCCATCGCGACGCGGTCGCCGCTCTCGAACGCGGCCAGGAACGCGAGCAGGAAGCCGCCGCTGGAGCCGGTCGTCACCACCACGTCATCGGCCGACACCTCGATGCCGTGGGTGCGCCGGTGGTGCCCGGCGATGGCCTCGCGCAGCTCGAGGATCCCGGTCGCGGGCGTGTAGCCCAGCGGGTCGCCGGTCCCGAGCAGCCGGATCGCCTCGTCGCGCACCGGGGCGGGCGCGCCGGTGCTCGGCTGGCCGG
>JAOPYB010000515.1 GCA_025964835.1 Nocardioides sp.
CAACGAGGAGATCCGCGGCGACATCGACCAGATCGTCCGGGGGGCGACGCCCGAGCTGAACCTGCGCCGGATCGGGTGGATCTTCGAGGCCCGCGAGCAGATGCTGGAGTTCAACGTCCCGGTCGCCCTGGCGCTCGAGAGCATGATGGTCGCGCTGAAGGTGCCCGAGGGGAGCAGTCGTTGAGGGCGGGACTGATGCGGGTGATCGCGGTCCTGCTCGTGATCGGCCTGGTCGGTGCGGGCATCGTCGGCGCCCTGAGCGCGCTCGGCGGCGGGTCCGGGTCCTCGAAGAGCTCCAGCGGACCCGCGCCCACGACCAGCCCGCAGCCCGGCTCGTCCAGCCCGCCCACGCCCGAGCTCGCGCCGTTCTACGGCCAGCGGCTCGCCTGGTCGCCGTGCGGCGACTTCGAGTGCTCGTCCCTCACCGTGCCCGTCGACTACCGCGACCCCTCGGGTGACACGGTCCACCTCGCCCTGCTCAAGGACCCCGCCGACGACCCCGCCACGCGGATCGGCTCGCTGGTCGTCAACCCGGGGGGGCCCGGCGTACCCGGGACGAACTACGCCACGCAGGGCACGGCGGCGTTCCGCCAGCCGCTGCTCGACCACTACGACGTCGTCGGTTTCGACCCGCGGGGCACCGGCAGCAGCGACCCGGTCGACTGCCTGAGCGACGCACAGCTCGACGACTACCTCGCCGTCGACCCGGTTCCCGACGACGCGGCCGAGGCCGCGGATCTCGTCGACGAGTACGACACGTTCTGGCAGGGCTGCGCGGACCGCTCCGACGACCTGGTCGGGCACCTCACGACCGTGGAGGCGGCCCGCGACCTGGACGTCCTCCGCTCGGCGCTGGGAGAGGCGACACTGACCTACCTCGGGGCGTCGTACGGCACCAAGCTGGGCGCCACGTACGCCGACCTGTTCCCCGACCGGGTCGGCAGGTTCGTCCTCGACGGCGCCGTCGACGTGTCACTCGACGCGCGCGCGTCCTCCCTGGCCCAGGCCACGGGCTTCGAGACCGCGCTGCGTTCCTACGTCCAGAACTGCCTGGACGGGACCGACCCCTGCTTCCTCGGCGGCACCCTCGAGGAGGGGCTGACCCGGATCAAGGAGTTCCTCGTCCGGGTGGACGCGGAGCCGCTCGCGACCGACGACGGCGACCGGGTGCTGCGGGAGGGCAACGCGTTCTACGGCATCGTGCTGCCGCTCTACAGCCGCGACTACTGGTCGATCCTGAGCCAGGCGCTGCGCGCGGGCTTCAGCGGCGACGGCTCGACGTTGCTGCGGCTCTCCGACGCCTACGCCTCGCGCAACGCGGACGGCAGCTACGCCGACAACAGCATGGAGGCGCTCGCGGTCATCAGCTGCCTCGACGACCCGTACGCCGTGACGCCCGCCCAGGTCCCCGCGCAGCTCCCCGCCTTCGAGCAAGCCTCGCCGACGTTCGGGGACGTCTTCGCGTGGGGCCTCACAGGTTGTGCGGGCATCCGCGAGCACGCCACCGAGCGCGACCGCACGATCACCGCCGCCGGGGCGGCGCCGATCGTCGTGATCGGCACCACCCGCGACCCGGCCACGCCGTACGCCGGCGCCGTCCACCTGGCCCACCAGCTCGACTCCGGTGTCCTGGTCAGCCGCGACGGTGACGGCCACACCGCCTACAACACCGGCAACGCCTGCATCGACGACGCGGTCGAGCGCTACCTCATCGAGGGCACCGTGCCCCAGGACGGGCTGAGGTGCTGATCAGCTGATCAGCTCGTCGATCCGCGTGTAGGCGTCCGAGCTGCCGCGCACCACGCGGCTGCGACGCCCGTCGACGGCGACCGGCACCTCGCCCGCGATGGTCACGCGGCGCACCTCGCGGCGGTGGTTGTCGAAGTCGGCGACGGCGTAGTGCTGGGTGGCCCGGTTGTCCCACATCGCGACATCACCCTCCTGCCAGGTCCAGCGGATCGTGTTCTCGAGCTTGGTGACCCGGTTCTGGAGCAGCTGGAAGAGCGCCGAGGACTCGCTGGAGTTGAGGCCGATGAAGCGCTTCACGAAGTGGCCGAGGACGAGCGCGCGCTCACCGGTCTCGGGGTGGATGCGCACGACCGGGTGCTCGGTCTCGTACGACGACGACCGGAACTGCTCCCGGTCCAGGGCGTCGCGCTCCGGGCCGTCGCCCTCCGGGTCCTCGGCGTCGGCCACGTAGTCGTACTCGTTGCTGTGCACTGCCCAAAGACCCTCGACCAGTGCCTTGAGGGGGAGCGGGAGGGCGTCGTACGCCGCGACGGTGTTGGCCCACACCGTGTTGCCGCCGTACGGCGGGATCGTGACGCCGCGGAGGACGCTGATGGCCGGCACCCGGTCCACGAAGGTCACGTCGGTGTGCCAGCTGTTCGCCGCCATCCCCTGGGTGGCGGCGAGGCTGAGGACGTGCGCGCTGCCGGTGTTGACGGTCGGGTGCGCGGTGGTCAGGGTGCCGAGCTGCTCGGCGAACGCGATCTGGCCGGCGTCGTCGAGGTGGCCCTGGTCGCGGAAGAAGACGACCTTGTGGCGGAGCAGCGCCTCGCGGATGGCGGTCACGGTCGCCGGCGCGAGCTCGGCGCCGAGCCGGACGCCGTCGATGCGGGCGCCGATGCGGCCGCCCAGGCGGTGCACGGTCAGGGGCTGCGGGGTGCGGTCGAGGCTGATGGTCATGAGGTCCTCCCGGTTAAACTCTAGTAAGTCACGACAGAATAGCCACAAGGTGACGAGGATACGTGTCAGCGGGGCGCGAGCGGCTCGGCGATCGCCTGGATCCGGGCGGTGGCGAGCTCGATCATCAGCCTGGCGGCGGGCGAGAGGGTCGCCCCCGCCCGGTGCACGATCGCGAGGGTGTCGAACTGCTGGGGCCGCAGCGACACCCACCCGGCCTTCGGTGCCAGCCGCGGGATCAGCTGCACGGCCGCGCCGTGCGGGATGACGGAGTCCGCCAGCCCCATGCCGACCAGCTCGACGGCCGTCTCGACGTCCTCGACCTCGATCCGGGTCTGCGGGTTGCGGCCGGTCTCGTGCAGCATCTGGCGCAGGACGGTGCGGGTCGAGTCCTCGGCCCGCCAGGTCGTCTCGGGCATCACCAGCGACGCCTCGGCCAGGCGCTGCGCCGTGACCGGCGTCTGGAGGCGCTCCGGGTCGGCGCTGATGTAGACGAGCTCGTCGCGGGCGACCGGGATGACGTGCATGCCCTCGCTGCTCATCGTCGGCACTGCGAGCATCGCGGCCTCCAGCCGGCCGCGGCGCAGGTCCTCCTGGACGTCGTTCGAGTTCTGGCCGATCAGCTCGACGCGCACCCCCGGATGCCGGGCCAGGACGTCGGCGACCAGGCCGGCGCCGGCGTACAGCCGGGCGGTGCCGAACATGCCGAAGCGGATGGTGCCGGTCTCGAAGGCCACGACGCTCGCCACCGCCCGCCGGGCCTCCTCCGCTGCGGCGATGGTCGCCTCGGCGTGTGGACGGAGCGAGTCGGCGACCGTGGTCGGGACCACCCCCCGCCCGACCCGCCGGAACAGCGCCACGCCGAGGGTCTTCTCGAGCCCGCGGATCTGCTCGGACACGGACGGCTGGGCGTAGCCGAGCTCCTCGGCAGCAGCCGTGATCGAGCGGTGCTCGTAGGTGGCGAGGAAGCAGCGGAGCTGGTGCAGGGATAACATAGGCACATCCTAGGGAAGCAGAAGGAAAGAGAGGCTACCCCTATGACTGGAAGCGCTCCAGAATAGGTGATGTACCCGTTCCGCATCCTCGAGGGAGGTCACCCGATGTTCGACCACTACTGCACCGCCTGCGCCACGCGCCAGCTCATCTTCGCCAGCCAGGTCACGTCGATGACCAACACCGAGCACGGCATCGTCGTCGGCTTCACCTGCTGGTGCGGC
>JAOPYB010000300.1 GCA_025964835.1 Nocardioides sp.
AGTCCGGCCGGTTCGTGACGTTCGAGGCGCCGAGCGTGATCCTCGCGACCGGCGGCATCGGCAAGTCCTTCAAGGTCACCTCGAACTCGTGGGAGTACACCGGCGACGGCCACGCGCTCGCGATGCGAGCGGGCGCGGCACTGATCAACATGGAGTTCGTGCAGTTCCACCCGACCGGGATGGTCTGGCCCCCGTCGGTGAAGGGGCTGCTGGTCACGGAGTCGGTCCGTGGTGACGGCGGCGTCCTGAAGAACTCCGAGGGCAAGCGCTTCATGTTCGACTACATCCCCGAGTTCTTCAGGAGCGAGACGGCCGACACGATCGAGGAGGCCGACCGCTGGTATGACGACAAGTCGAACAACCGCCGGCCCCCCGAGCTGCTCCCGCGCGACGAGGTCGCTCGGGCGATCAACTCCGAGATCAAGGCCGGCCGCGGCACGCCGCACGGCGGCATCTACCTCGACATCGCGTCGCGGCGTACGCCGGAGTTCATCCGCAAGCGCCTGCCCTCGATGTATCACCAGTTCAAGGAGCTCGCCGACGTCGACATCACGGCCGAGCCGATGGAGATCGGCCCGACCTGCCACTACGTGATGGGGGGCGTCGAGGTCGACGCGGACACCCAGGAGAGCGCCGTCACCGGCCTCTACGCCGTCGGCGAGTGCTCGGGCGGCATGCACGGCTCCAACCGGCTCGGCGGCAACTCCCTCGGCGACCTGCTGGTGTTCGGCAAGCGCGCCGGTGAGGCGGCCACGGCGTACACCACCTCGCTCGGCGACGACCGGCCCCGGATCTCCGAGGACGATGTGAAGGCCGCGCAGGAGAGCGCGCTGGCGCCCTTCGAGGTCGAGGGCGGCGAGAACCCCTACACGATCCAGTCCGACCTGCAGCAGTCGATGAACGACCTGGTCGGCATCATCCGGACGGCCTCCGAGCTGGAGCGGTCGCTCTCCGAGATCGAGGCGTTCAAGGTGCGCGCGAAGTCGATGAAGGTCGAGGGCCACCGGCAGTACAACCCCGGCTGGCACCTCGCGATCGACCTGCGCAACATGCTGATCGTCAGCGAGTGCATCGCGAAGGCGGCCCTCGCCAGGCAGGAGTCGCGCGGCGGCCACACCCGCGACGACTTCCCCGGCCCGAGCGAGGAGTGGGGGACGAAGAACCTCGTCGTGAACCTGAACGCCGCGGGCACCGGCGTCGACCTGCACGAAAAGCCGCTCCCGGTGATGCCGGACGAGCTCAAGAAGTACTTCGAGCCGGCGGCGGTCGAGCCCGCTGCCGAGAGCAAGGAGGGGAAGTAGCCATGGGATACGACCTGAAGATGCGGATCTGGCGCGGCGACCGGGACGGCGGCGACCTCGGCGACTACACCGTCGAGGTCTCCGAGGGCGAGGTCGTGCTCGACGCGCTCCACCGGGTCCAGGCGACCCAGGCGGGCGACCTCGCGATCCGGTGGAACTGCAAGGCCGGCAAGTGCGGGTCGTGCAGCGCCGAGATCAACGGCCGGCCGCGGCTGCTCTGCATGTCCCGGCTCTCGGACTTCGACGAGTCCGAGACGATCACGGTCACGCCGATGCGCTCGTTCCCGGTGATCCGCGACCTGGTCACGGACGTCTCGTACAACTACGAGAAGGCCAAGCAGCTCCCGTACTTCGAGCCGCCGCCGCGCGACGCCGACAACAAGCGCCGGATGCAGCAGATCGACGTCGAGCGCGGCCAGGAGTTCCGCAAGTGCATCGAGTGCTTCCTGTGCCAGAACACCTGCCACGTCGTCCGTGACCACGAGGAGAACAAGCCGGCCTTCGCCGGCCCGCGGTTCTTCCTGCGGTACGCCGAGCTGGACATGCACCCCCTGGACACCCACGACCGGCGCGAGCTGGCGCAGGGCGCCGCGGGCCTCGGCATGTGCAACATCACCAAGTGCTGCACCGAGGTCTGCCCCGAGGGCATCAAGATCACCGACAACGCGATCATCCCGATGAAGGAGCGCGTGGTCGACAAGAAGTTCGACCCCCTCGTCTGGCTCGGTGCCAAGATCGGCATCCGCAACAAGGACAACGACGGCCGCACCCCTGTGTGACGACGTGATCGCCCGGCCGGCCGGCGCGGGCGACGTACGCGGTCGGAAAAGTCACACACGCTGGCCCGACCCCGAGCCACCCTCCTATGGTTCGCACCATGAGTGATGAAGGGACCATCGAGGGAGGGCTGGACGAGCCCGACGACCTCGAGCCCGAGCAGGGGACGCTGCGCCTGGCGGCTCCCGAGGACGAGCACACCCTCGCCGACTGGGAGCAGGCCACGGCCGCGGTCCTCCGCAAGTCGCGGCGGATGACGGACGACGACCCCGACGACCTGGTGTGGTCCAAGCTCACCCGCAAGACCCTCGACGACATCCCGGTGGTGCCGCTCGGCACGGCCGCGACGCTCGGTGACGTGGTGACGGCCGGCCGCCCGACCCGGGCCGGTGACTGGGACATCCGGGCGCACCTCGACGGGCCGGACGCGAAGCTCGCCCACGAGGCCACCCTCGTCGACCTCGAGGGTGGGGTCTCCTCGCTGTGGGTGGAGCTCGGTGCCGGCCTGGAGCCGTCCGACCTCCCCGCCCTGCTCGCGGACGTCCTGCTCGACCTGGCGCCGGTCGTCCTCGACGCGCCCGAGGACCCGCTCGCCGCAGCGGAGGCGTTCCTCGCGCACGCCGACGGCGGGGACCTCGCACCCGGCACCAACCTCGGTGTCAGCGGTGAGGCGGCCGCCGCGACCCTCGTCGCCGTGGCCCAGCTCGCCCGGAAGGCCGGCACCTTCGGTGTCGTGGTCGACGCGACCGCTGTGCACGACCGCGGTGCCTCCGACGCTCAGGAGCTCGGTCACTCCATGGCGGTCGGTGCCCGGGTGCTGCGGGTGCTCACCGAGGCCGGCCTCACGGTCGGCGAGGCCGCCTCGCTCGTCGAGTTCCGCTACTCCGCAACCGACGAGCAGTTCCCGACGATCGCCAAGCTCCGCGCGGCCCGCCGCCTCTGGGCGCGGGTGCTCGAGCTCAGTGGGGTCCCGGCGGGTTCGCCCGAGGCGCCGGCGCAGCGCCAGCACGCGGTCACGAGCCGCCCGATGATGAGCAAGTACGACCCCTGGGTGAACATGCTGCGGACCACCGTCGCCGCCTTCGCGGCCGGCGTGGGCGGGGCCGAGGCGGTCACCGTGCTGCCGTTCGACGGCCCGCTCGGCCGACCGGATGCCTTCGGCCGCAGGATCGCCCGCAACACCTCCGCCCTGCTGATCGACGAGTCACACGTGGCTCACGTCGCCGACCCCGCGGGTGGCTCCTACGCCGTCGAGAGGCTCACTGACGACCTCGCGCAGGCCGGCTGGGAGCTCTTCGGCCGCCTGGACTCGGGCGAGTCGCTGGACGACCTGGTCGGCGCGACGGTCGAACGGCGCGAGGCGGAGATCGCGCGCCGCACGCGTCCCCTCACCGGCCTCACGGAGTTCCCGAACCTCGCCGAGGAGCTTCCCGAGCGCGAGCCGGACCCCGCAGCCGGCCGGGTCCGCCGCTACGGCGCGAGCTTCGAGGCGCTGCGCGACGACCCGGCCACGTCGCCGGTCTTCCTGGCCACCCTCGGCACGGTCGCGGCCCACACCGCCCGCGCGACCTTCGCCGCCAACCTCCTCGCCGCCGGTGGCATCGCCGTCGAGGTCGCCGGCCCGACGCAGGGTGCCGACGAGCTGGTCGCGGCGTACGACGGCCAGGCGGTGGTCTGCCTGGCCGGCAGCGACGCGTCGTACGCCGAGTGGGGAGCCGACGCGGTCGCCGCGCTCCGTGCTGCCGGGGCCGGCTGGGTCATCGTCGCGGGCAAGCCGCGCGACGACGCCGACGACTCGGCCGCCGTGGGCGTGGACGCCCTGGCGTTCCTGACCCGCACGAGGGAGAAGCTTTCACCCCACGAAATCGCTCCACTGGCGCTCCACGATTCCGAGGGGACCCCGAGATGAGCATTCCGGAGAGCTTCGCCGGGCTGCCGCTCGCGTCCGACGTGCCGAATGGTCACGAACCACAGGTTCCGGACCCGGAAAGTCGCGGTTGGGGACCAAACCCCGAGCCCTGGACGAGCCCCGAGGGGATCGAGATCCTCCCGGTCTACGGCCCCGAGCACCTCGCGGGCCTCGACGCCCTCGACACGCTGCCGGGCCTGAGCCCGTTCCTGCGCGGTCCCTACCCGACGATGTACACCACCCAGCCCTGGACGATCCGGCAGTACGCCGGGTTCTCGACCGCCGAGGAGTCCAACGCCTTCTACCGCCGCAACCTGGCGGCCGGCCAGAAGGGCCTCAGCGTCGCCTTCGACCTGGCGACCCACCGCGGCTACGACTCCGACCACCCGCGGGTGCGCGGCGACGTGGGCATGGCCGGCGTGGCGATCGACTCGATCTACGACACGCGCACCCTCTTCGACGGCATCCCGCTGGACGAGATGTCGGTGTCGATGACGATGAACGGCGCCGTGCTGCCCGTCCTCGCGCTCTACATCGCGGCCGCCGAGGAGCAGGGGGTGAAGCCGGAGCAGCTCCAGGGGACCATCCAGAACGACATCCTCAAGGAGTTCATGGTCCGCAACACCTACATCTACCCGCCCGCGCCGAGCATGCGGATCATCTCCGACATCTTCAGCTACACCGCCCAGAAGATGCCGCGCTTCAACTCGATCTCGATCTCCGGCTACCACATCCAGGAGGCCGGGGCGAC